>JAGVIO010000160.1 GCA_020056025.1 archaeon | reverse complement strand
GAGTAGCATGTTTTGTTGGCCAACTGAATGATTTTTAGGAAAAAATCAACTTAAACTAGTTAAAAATATCAATCTTAAGTTTGCCTTCGGAGATACTGTTATTTCCGCAATCTTTTTAAACAAATGCCTGTTTCTCAGGCTCTTATGGAAGGAACAATTGTCAATTACAGGATGTCAAGAAGGAATCAGAATACAAAGCATATTGTTATCTCTGTTTCCGGCTATGCTGACAAGGAAAAGGCAAAAGCCCTTGTTGGAAAGCACGTTATCTGGGTTACTCAGACAGGAAAAGAGCTTAAAGGCAAGATTGCAGCCCCTCATGGAAACAAAGGAGCAGTAAGGGCAATCTTTGAGACAGGGGTTCCTGGACAGGCAATTGGAACAAAGGTTAAGATTTCTTAATTCTTGTATAGAACTCTTTAGTTACTGTTTTTATCTTATAAAAGAGTAAGTAAACAAAGTAATATAGTAATTTATCTGCCTTTAAAATGTTGTTTGTTAACAAATACTACTTATTTATGCTTACTTGTTAATAGAAAACATTTGCTAAGGTTACAATTGTAACTCTGCTGTTGATACATCTGTAACTCTTTAAAATAGCATTTTTTATACACATCGTGTGTATTAAAATAGAAATATTTATATACTCTGCTTGATAATTAAGGAGAATGCTGACTAAAAAAGACATAATCGCATTTAACCAGAAATTTGACAAAGGCCATTTTGAAAATGAGTCAAGCCTTGATTTTGCGCTAAGCTGCCTTAAGCAGAATATTTCATGGTCAAAAAAGGCAGCTTATCTATTAAGGGCAATACTTATTGACCATGTGTTTGAGGAGGGCAATAAAAGGACAGCGTATATGGTGCTAATATATTGCATAGAATATGAAGAATATACTATAAATGACAAAAAAGCAGCAGATATAATAAAAAGGATTGTTTTAAAAAATATAACCAGCATACAAAAAATACAAAGGATGATTGAAGATGGTATCACAGAAAAAGATTGATGAAATTGCAAGAAAGCATTCAACAGCATTGAAAGCGCTTGAAGAGTTTGAAAAGACAGGAAGGATTGTGCTGAAGACAAGGATGAACTTCACAATAGATAGGGAAATCGCCAAGAAGTTCAAGGAGGCATGCAGGAAGCACAGGTATAACATGAGCCAGAAAGTGCAGGAAGCAATGGAGCAGATAGTGGAGAGGGATAAGTGATTTTAAACAGCTCGCCAAAAGAAGAAGTTAAAGAAAGATGCTGGCGAGGATGCTTTTCAAAAAACGAATGATTTATAAATAAAAGGCGCTATATATTAAAATATAATTATCATTTTCAAAAAAAGGTGGCTGGATGAATAAAAGAGGATTTATTTTAAGTTGTTTAACACCTGTTATTTCTATCTTATCTTCATTTAGCGTGCAAGCAGCACCTTTTAATTTTGATGATGCTTCAAGGAATATAACTGGAATCTTAAGCTCGTTAGGTAAGTTTTTGTTCAAAGATCTGCCTACAATGGGCGATTTTGGGTTTAAGTTTATTTTATGGATTATCCTGTTTGCTTTGTTTTATTCTGTATTAAGCCTTCCAAAATTTGGATTCAAGAAGAATGTCTCCACTACAATTGCTTTGGCATTATCCTTTGGAAGCGTTGTCGTAATGCCTCATGGCATAATACAAACAATATTTAATCTCTATTCAACAGTTATAGTCTTAGTCTTAGGATTGTTAGTTCCAATCGCTGCTTATTATCTTGCCCATGCTTATTTTAAGGGTACATCAAGATATGATCATTTTATGTGTGCAATAATATATGGGATTATGTGTTATAGTCTGATAGTACTTGTAGAAACAATAATACCAAGTTTAACAGGTTTATAAAATGGCATTTGAATTTATTTCATCAATAATGTATCTCATCGCAGTTGTATTGGGTTTTATGAGCTTCTGGAACCTTTTTCAGGCTGCAATGGGTGAAGAGAATGCAAACAATCTGGCAGGAGGCATTTTGGATAAAATTAAAAGAACCCCTAGAACACCAGAAGAGGAAGAAGCTGAAAAAGAAGCAAAAAAAATAAGGGCTCTTGCAGATCTGGACAGAAGAATCGGCAGAAATCTAAGAAAAGAAGGTTCTGCAGATGCAAAAAATACTAAAAGGATGATTTCTAATTTTGATACTCTAAAAGCAGAATTTAAGAGGGCAATAAAATCAGATGATCCAAAACAGCTGATAGAGACGCACGTAAAGCCGCATGCAGAGAATTTGTTCAGCAAAGAAAACAGCGATTTTCATAGATATAAGCATGAAATTGAATCTATGTTTGAAAAGCTTAAAGAAGCATTAGGAGGAATAGGGATAGAAGATAAAAAGTTAGCAGAAAACATCAAAAAAGAAATTGATAAAAAGAAAACTGAAGGAACTTCTACTCCTGCTGAGATTGACAAGATAATTTCTGAATTAAATAAAGAGTACCATGATGCAGCTGAGCTTTACCAAATAATAGCAGGAATTGCAGGACAGATTAAAGAAACAAAAAATATGCTTGAAAAGGCTAAAGAGATCCATAGTACTCTTAAGCCGATTGAAGCATCTTTCTTGCAGAATATTGATGCAGGGTATTATGAAGCAGCAATGGACGCATTAGGCAGATACAGGGCAAACCTGATTTCAATAGATACGATTGTTGAGCAGATTAGAACTGAGCTTAATAAAATAAGCGCATTGTGCCTGGACTTAAGGCATAAAGCAAAGAAGATACAGAAAGAAGTCAAGGAAGAGATAAAAGAAGAAGTAAAGAGCGAGGAAGAGAAATTAAATAAATATAAAAAAGAATTTATAGATTTATTAAATGCAATGAATGAACTAAATCCGGAAGCAAAATCTAATTTTATAGATATTCTAAAAGGATATGCAATCAAACCAGCAGGAATGTCTGATATTGATTGGCAAAAACAAAGAGGGTATAATTGGAATAAGTTAAGAAATTTCGCCACAGTATTTGAAGTAGCAAAACCTTTTGGAGGAATTAGCAAATTAATCAAATGGTTAATAAAAGATATAGATACAAATATTAACTCTTTAAAAATGCTTATTTCTGAAAATAAATTAAAGAACTATGAAGATTTTATTAATTTAATTAAAAAAGGAAATTTATAAATTCTTATTTCCCAGTCACAG
>JAGVIO010000020.1 GCA_020056025.1 archaeon | reverse complement strand
GGACAAGGTTTTGTGAAGAGAGATCCTGTAAGCGGCAATCCTGTTTATGAAACACTTGGCAGCCTGCCAAAAGAAGCTCTTGGCTTTCTGACTGGCGAAACAAACAACCCTGCTGGTGAATAACTGGCAAATGAAAGGAGGTGAGATAAATGGCAATCAAAAATTTGCTGAGAAAACCTTTGCTAGAGATGACAAACACGGAACACAGAGAGTTTTGGAAAATTTTGGACTCCTGCAGAGTTCCGGCTACAAAAAAAGAATTGAAAAAAGCAAAAGAGCGTCGGAAAATTGTGGGCCTCTTCAGAGCAGTAAAATCCAAATCTGCTTGAATAACTAAAGGCAAAGGTTTAAAGTTAACAATACTGCACCTGAGTGTTGCTAACTACTTTGCCTTTTTTTTCGCTTAATTACTTTCAATATTGTAAATAAATAATGAATGTTTTAGATTCTTTTTATTTTCAATAGCATTTTTATATCTGAGATGTTTTTTCTTATTTATGGCAGAACAGGAAATGACTGAGGAGCAAGTTAAGGCATTGCAGGAGAAGCTGAAGAAGATGTCTCCTGAAGAGCTGAAGGAGTTCCAGAAGCAGCAATGCATTTTCTGCAAGATTGCAGCAGGGCAGGTTGCTTCAAAGAAAATATATGAAGATGACAGATGCATTGCTATCCTTGATATCAACCCTGCAAATCCAGGGCATGTTTTACTGATGCCAAAAGAGCATTATGCAATAATGCCTATGATGCCTGAAGAGCTTCTTGGGCATTTGGCTAGAATCGCCAAAGGATTGTCACATGTCCTGCTCAATTCTCTGAAAACAGAAGGAACAAATATATTTATTGCAAACGGAACAGCAGCAGGGCAAAGATCGCAGCATTTCATGATCCATATCATCCCGAGAAAAGAGAATGACAAGGTCGGAATCGAGATTGTTTCTGGAAAATTTGACGAAAAGAAAATCAACGAAGCTGCAAAAGCAATTTCTGACAGGATAAGCGGAAAAGAGCTTGCCAAAGCTGAAACAAAAGAAGAGAAAAAGGCTGAAGAAAATAGAAAAGAGAAAGAAGAAGCTGAAGAGAAAGGTGAAGAAGAGAAGAAAGAAGAAACAAAAAAAGAGATTGGATTGGATGACATTGCGAGGCTTTTCAAATGACTGACTGCTATTTCTGTGAAATCCTGAAAGGCAAAGTCAAAGCGCACAAAATATATGAAGATGAGAATACTGTTGTCATTGCGCATCCAGAGCCTGCTGTTCCTGGGCATCTGCTCATATTTCCCAAAACCCATCATACGATCTTTGAACTTATGCCTGATTCTGAAGCAGAGCACTTGTTTAATCTGGCAAACAAGATGAGCATGGCTGTATTTGAAGCGCTGCATGCAAAAGGAACAAACATGATTGTGCAGAACGGAGCTGCTGCTGGCCAGGAAATACCTCATTTTGCAATGCACATAATCCCAAGGAATGAAAATGACGGGCTTGAGCTTTTGTGGGAGCCGAGGCAGCTAAATGAAGAGGAGATGTCAACTGTTGAGCTGAAGCTGAAAGAAGGATGCAAGAATATCGGAAAGATTCCTGTTCCTGAGAAAAAAGCTGAAGCGAAAAAGACAGAGGCAAAGGAAGAGAAGAAAGAACCTGGAAAAGCTGAGAAGAAAAGGGAAAATTACCTGATTAAGCAGCTTGAGAGAATGCCGTAAGATTTTTATAATAAGTAATAAGATAAGATTATAATAATCAATAAGAGATGATTGATATGTCAATGACAACAAAAGAGCTGAAGAGGAAATATCTTGAATTTTTCAAGAGCAAAAAGCATGCTATCATCCATTCTGCTCCTTTGATTCCTGAACATGATCCTACTGTTCTTTTCACAACAGCAGGGATGCATCCCTTGGTTCCGTTCCTGATGGGGCAGCCTCATCCTCTTGGAAAAAGGCTTGCTGATGTGCAGAAATGCATAAGGACACATGATATTGATGAAGTCGGAGATGAAACCCACACTACTTTTTTTGAGATGCTTGGCAATTGGTCGCTGGGGGATTATTTCAAGAAAGAGGCAATTTCTTGGAGTTTTGAATTTTTGACTTCAAAAAAATGGCTTGGGCTTGATCTGAACAGACTGGCTTTCACATGTTTTGCAGGAGACAAAGATGCGCCAAAGGATGAAGAAGCTGCTTCGATATGGTTGTCTTTGGGGGTGCCTAAAGAAAGGATTGCATTTTTGCCTAAAAAAGACAATTGGTGGGGACCTGCTGGAGAGACAGGGCCTTGCGGGCCTGACACTGAGATGTTCTACTGGAAGCCGAATGATGTTCCTGCACCTAAAAAGTTTGAGCAGTCTGACAAAAGGTGGGTTGAGATATGGAATAATGTTTTCATACAGTACAACAAAAACAAAGAAGGAAAATATGAGTTGCTGAAGCAGAAGAATGTTGATACTGGTCTTGGTGTTGAAAGAGTTGCTATGGCGCTGCAGGGAAAGACAAACATATTTGAGATTGAGGTGTTTGCGCCGATAATTGAGAAGATTGGGGAGATATCTGGCGTAAAACAAAACAATGAAAATTCAAGGTCATTCAGGATAATCGCAGACCATATGAAAGCTGCAACTTTCATACTCGGAGATGAAAGAGGGGTTGTTCCTTCAAATGTTGACCAGGGGTATATCCTTCGAAGATATATAAGGAGAAGCCTAAGGCATCTGAGGCTTTTGGGAATGGATCTAACAAATGCAAATTCCACAATCGAGATATCAAAGGTTGTTATCGTGATATATGATGATTATCCTCTTCTTGCTGAAAAGAAAGACTTTATTTTTGAAGAGCTTCGCAAAGAGGAAGACAAATTTTTGAAAACACTTGACAAAGGGCTTAAGGAATTCAAGAAGATAATCGAGAAAGGAAAGATTATTTCTGCAAAGGATGCATTTTTGCTTTACCAAAGCTACGGCTTTCCGATAGAGATGATTGAGGAGCTTGCAGGAGAGGTTGAAGGAAAAGTTGATGTGGCTGGGTTCAATAAAGAATATTCTTGTCATCAGGAACTTTCCAGGAAAGGCGCTGAGCAGAAGTTCAAAGGAGGATTGAGCGAAGCATCTGAGGCAACAACTAAGTTGCATACTGCAACTCATATTCTTGGAGAAGCTTTGCGAAAGGTTTTGGGGGATAATGATATAAAGCAGAAAGGCTCGAATATAACGTCTGAAAGGCTGCGTTATGATTTTAATTTTGACAGGAAACTTACTTCTGAAGAAGTCAAGGCTGTTGAGAAAGAAGTGAATAAAGTGATTATGCAGAAGCTTGATGTGAAAAGAGAAGAGATGAGTCTTTCTGAAGCTCTTGATTCAGGAGCGCAGTCTGAATTCGGAACAAAATATCCTTCTAAAGTATCTGTTTATTCTATCGGAGAATATTCAAAAGAGATATGCATGGGACCTCATGTGAAGAATACTTCTGAGCTTGGAAAGTTTAAGATTCTGAAAGAAGAGAGCTCTGCTGCTGGTGTGAGAAGGATAAAGGCAATTCTTGAATAAGTAAGGGATTGAATTTCTTAGCCCGCCCAATTATTGCTGCGATATTGATTCAGGGCAGGGTGGATATGTTTTATTGCAGCATCCTCGCCAGCATCTGTGTTTTCTGCTGTCTTTTGGCGAGCTATTAAAATTAGAGTTTCTTAATCTTTAACAGCAAAGAATTTGATACAACACTTACAGAGCTTAATGCCATTGCTGCTCCTGCTATGATTGGGCTAAGAAGCCAGCCTGTGTAAGGATATAATAATCCTGCTGCTATTGGTATGCCTAAGCTGTTGTAGAACAATGCCCAAAACATGTTCTGCCTGATTTTTGACATTGTCTGCTTGCTTAATCTAATTGCTTTTGGAACATCCTCGAGATTGTTTTTCATCAGGACAATATTTCCTGTCTCCATCGCGACATCTGTGCCAGAGCCCATTGCAATCCCAATGTCTGCCTGTGCCAATGCAGGAGCATCGTTTATTC
Organism: archaeon; assembly: GCA_020056025.1. Lineage (GTDB taxonomy): Archaea > Nanobdellota > Nanobdellia > Woesearchaeales > WJKL01 > JAGVIO01. The sequence continues at coordinate 516 of JAGVIO010000020.1, read as the reverse complement.
CGTCTCCGACCATTGCTACTTTTCCTTTCTTCTGCAATTTTTTTACATATTTCTCCTTGTCTTCTGGAAGCACTTCTGCAAATACATTGTTTATTTCTAACTGATTGGCAATTGCTTCTGCTGTCCTTTTGTTATCGCCTGTTATCATATAGACTTCTATGTTTAAGTTTTTTAGTTCTTTAACAGCCTGCTTTGAGGTTTCTTTGATGACATCTGCAACTGCGATTATTCCTAGAATTTTCTTATTTTGCGCAAGAATCATTACTGTCTTTCCATTTGATTCCAATGCTTGAATCTGCTTTTTGTACTTGTTTGCATTGACTAATTTTTGGTTGCCTAACCTGAAAAGATTGTGATTTATTTTTGCCTCAACGCCTTTTCCTGGAATTGCCCTGAATGATGTTGCTTTTGGCAAGATTATTTTTTCCTGTTTTGCTTTGTTGACAATTGCTTCTGCCAAAGGATGCTCTGACTGCTTTTCTATTGAAGCAGCTATCTTAAGGACTGATGTTCTGT
>JAGVIO010000187.1 GCA_020056025.1 archaeon | reverse complement strand
GTCTATCAAAAGATGCGAAAGATAACCTATAAATAAAGCAATTGCAATCTCCCAGCCTAAAACAAGATATGCCAGAAATGGAAACAGTGCAAGAAGAAATATTGAATGGAAAATTCCGCGATGCCCTGCTATCAGATTTAAAATATGTGAAATTATTGGAAGCTTTCTTCCTAGCTTGCTTTCAGGAGTGTCAATGTCAGGCAATAAAGAACCTAATACAACAAAAGTGAAGAACATTACTACATTTGCCGTATTCAAGAACATATTTGCAAATAAGCCGCACAGTATTCCGAATGCAATATGTGTTTTTGCTAGCATGAAATAAAGAAAGCAGATAAACAATATAAACTTTTAGAAGTGTTTGTATATACTATTTGAATGCAATTATCTGAAATCCGTATTTCTCAATATCTTCTTTTGGCCAAAAAGTAAGATTTTTTGTTTTTCCGACATAAGTAACTTTCTTCTCAAGAACTCTGCCTGTATATTCTTTTGTTTTTGGGTCCCATTCCTTCAGGACAAGAAAATCTCCTGGCTTGCACTCAAAATCAGCAAGCCTTAATTCATAAGTCTTTATGCCATCAATTACCTTCTGAAAATACTCTGGCCAGATTTTCTTTTCGATTCTCATAAGAATTAATTTATCTTCTCAACTTCAGAATCAATCAGCTCTTCTTCTGTCTGGAGATTGTCTTCAACCTCTCTTGAGCTCACTGTCTGCTCCTTGTATGTTGTTTTTTTCTCAGGAATGTTCTTTATCTCTTCACTTGGGTCAAGATTAGTAAAAACCAGCTGCGAGACAAATTCCAGCCTGTCAAACATCTGGTTCTTGTTGACTCTTCCGATGACTTTGATGAAATTTCCCAGCAATTCATTCTTTATTGTCTCAAACTTCTGCGGATTCTCCTTGTAAGAGAGCATCTCTTCGTATGTTTTGCCTAATAATCTTTCAGCCTGGTTCTTGAAGAACACGCATCTTACATTCTCAGTTCCATCATCAAGGAATGCATTCAGGACATAGGAAAAAGCAGGATTTATAGCTCCATGCACATCGCATGTATAGGCTGTATTGTCAAACTTTGTTCTTTTTCCGCACTCAGGGCACACCTCAAAGAATCTTGGCTCAAAAGCCTGCACAATTGTTCCAAGGACTTCAACATTCTCCATTCCTTCTGCAAGCTCATTGAGGTGTTTTCTTTGGGCTTTCTCATATTCTTTTATCTGCCCGACTGTCTCGCCTTCAGGATTTATCATAAGATTTGACCTGTCATTCATATGCACTTCTTTTCTTCCCTGGTTTTCCCTTACATATCCTCCGATTATCTTTACAATATCTCCTTCATTCAGTTTATTGAGATTTTCAGCAATCTCTCCCCACAGGACTAATCTTATCTGGCCTGTCTCATCAGCAATTATCATATTCGCGACTTTTCCGCTTCTTGTCTCTGTCTGGAAATTCCTCAGTTCAAATTTCTTTGTGACTTTTCCTACTGTCTCTACACTTCTCATTCCGGAAAGTATGTTCTTTATCTGCAGCTTTCCTGTTGTCTGCTCAAATATCTTAACTCCAAGCTCATTTGCGATTATATGCGCAGCCCCTTCTTTTGATATCAGCCCTGAAAGCTGGCTTAGCTTGTCATCAATCTTTTTGTTGATCTCAGAATCAGACAGCCCTGTTGACTGCTTTATTTTTGAAATAATGTCTTGTAATGGAATCTTTAGCATTGATTTACCCCTTGCTTTGTCCTGGAAATTTTTTTGGTTTAAAAAGATTTAGTTTCTGCAAGATAATTTTCGAAATATCTATATCATTCAGCAGAGTATGCCAACTTATATGTTAATGGCTCATAATAAAGCCTGCCCTCCTTTAATATTAAAGTACTTTTCTTGGACTTTATTTCGATTTCTGATTTATAGTCCTGTACCTCTGCAAACATAGGACTGTAACTTTCTCTTTTTGGCCACTTGTCCCATGCTCTTGAAAGGCAGTTTGTAGTATCTGTCCTGCCATTGCAGTTTGCAAATTGCAGAAATTCTTTGATATCATTTAACTCTGCAATAACAGTCAAACCATCAACTTTGAAAGAAGGGTTCACTGCATATTCATATCTGATTGTGTCAGGTGATCCTTCTTTTTTGAATACTTCTGTTTTGAATACTGTGCTGCTTGATTTGCTTGTTCCGACTAAGGAATTGTCTATGACAGACAATAGATATCTTCCCCTGAGCAGCTCGTCTTTTGTTCCGAGTATTGTATCTAGATTATCGAGCATTAACCGCAGAAAATTATTTTTGTAGTCAGGAACATATTTGCTGCTCCATATATTCAGCCCTTTTATCTGCCCGCATTCACTTGCTCCAAAATAACCTCCGTTCAAAGCAAGCTCATATGATGTTTTTGCAGCAGCCTGTTTTGCAGCAATATCATTGTAAAGCATCTGTTTTTCAGCTTCCTGTGAAGCATTGATGAAGCTCAGTTGGATTGCGCCTTCAAATTGCAGATATGCAGTTGGCTTTCCGAAATAAGAAATAAAAAAAGCAGCAAAGCTGACAAGTATCCCTATAAATACAACATAATACAGTATCATTGCTTTTTTTGATTTTATTGTTTTCATTTTAACAGTATGCCCTATTAATTGACACTTTTATAAAATAATCTTTAGCATGTGAAGGAAGCAGCACTTCAGATTGAAGAATATTGTGCGCTGCAGGACAATGCCTGTTTCCGATAGGTATAGATTTACCGATATTTTTTCCGGCAATTGACAGTTCATAAGAATACTTTGAAAAATAATTTTCTGGCAAACTGCTGAAATATTGTTCTGTAGTGCTTATTAAGAGAGGCAGATATTTCTTATCGTCTTCTGCCAAATATATCAAATCAGCGATTTTAAGATTATAATCCTGAACATCTGCCCTTAAATAATTTATAAGAGCATCTGTCATCATTATCTTGTCTTTAATTTCTTCAACTGAATTGATTTTTGCCTTTTCAGAATTGTTTATTGCAAATCCTACAAAAAGGAAAACCATAAGGAAAATAAAAACTGCGATTACCAAAGGCAAAAAGTCATCAAATCCAACTGCCTTTCTTGATTTCAGCAGCTTATCCATTTTGCACACTCATCTTCATTTTTCCAGGTATCAGCGAATTTTCTTTGCGCACAAGCACGCTTTTTGGCGCTTCAGAATAGGATAATCCTGCATTTGTATTCCAGTTTGCAGATCTTATCTTATTTTCCTTGTCTTCATAGCTCAATGTAAGTTCATATGCAAATGTATCCTTATTCGCAATATAGCATGAAGCAATCCTTTGGTCATTGAACTTATTTGCATCGATGATCATAGGATATGTCCTGCCAGATATATCCTGGTATGTAAAGCAGTCAGGCGATCTGAAGAATCTTTGCGAGATCATATAGGCGTCAAAGCCTTTCGGAGGAGTGACATTGTCCCTTGCATAATAATCCATATAGATTATAAAAGCCATCCACATGAATGTAATAAGCACTGCGAATATGATATAGAACGGGAATGTATCTACTGCAAATGTTGCCTTTTTGTTTCGAAGTATGCCTGTCATTTTAATATTCACCAAATGCTTCTGCAATCAGCTTTGCGTTTGCATAAGTCTGATGCTTGCTGTTTATATGTATTGCAATGCCTTTGTTTTTGTCAAGTAAAAAATCCTGAGAAGGCGCTATAAAAATGCTAATTCCCGCTGAAGCAGATATAAACCTATTTTTAATCAGGCATGCTAATCTTCTGCTGGCATCATCAGGCGCATAATATATGATTATATTACCTTCCTCTTTTAAGTCGATAATGTTTATTATAAAATCTTCTTGCGAAGTTACAGAATCTGCAGAATCAGAAGGTATTATTAGGTTATGTATCTGTTTCGTAAATTCATATTCATTTCCGTTTTTTATTGAAGGAATTATTAAAACCTTGCTCGGCTTTGCTGAATCAGGGCAGCTCAGATAATTAGATGGTGGGCTGAATTTATCATATGCTTTTAGCTGGTTGCCTTGTTTTTTCAGAGTAAAGCTTTCAGGAGATTTTAGGCTGATATCTATCTTCTGAAAACTGTCTCCTCCGTAAAGCCTGTTCACAGGGATGCTTTCAAGCCCAATTCTTTTCAGTGTCAGGATATTGTCCTTGGCAGATATCTCATAATTCTTAAGGTCTGTTGTATAGCTGAATATTGAATTCTCAGGAAAGCTCAGCATCGCGCTGGTTGCATAGGCAAAACTCTGCCCTAGGTTTATCTCCTTGTATAATTCTCCTGAGCCTAGCTTTACAGCAGCTGCGTAGAAAGAAAGAAACACCAGTGCTGCGATGATTATCTCTCCCATCGGCTTCAGCGGAAGGTCTGCCTTTTTGTTAAGAAACATTTTTGTAAGCCTCATTCTGCTTTATTCAGAGTTTCAGTTTTTGTCAAGCCGACTATGCAATCAGAGGACGTACAGGATTTTATATAATTCCTGTATCTTTCATTATAAACAGTATGCCTTCTGTCATCACTGATATAGCTGGGATTGTTGCCACTCAAATCTGAAAATTGTTTGGATATTGTTTTACTTCGGACATTTACAAAGAAATCATCTGGAATTTCTTCATTATTTATTGTGACAGATGGCCCCTTGGGGATATCCATAGCTTCTATATTTTCGCAAAATATTTTGTTGCATTTGATATTGTTGTTATCCAATGATATTCCAGTACATAAGCAAATGCACATTGTGCCTGTATTGCAAACAGGCGGCCTGGTTAGATAAAATGCACGATCATTCCATTTTTCAGTGTTTGGATTGAGATAAACCTTAGATACAGGGATTTTTTGAGTTGACTTTGAAAAGCCAAACACTCCTGTTTCATCATCCATCACTAATATCATAGACTTCATCTCTCCGTCTTTAAGGTTTTTTATTTCTTCAATAAATGCAGTGTAAGACTGCTGCGCCTCATTGCTTGTGCTGCTGAATATTTTACATCCAATGAAGATAAAGGTGACTGCAAATACAACTGCAATTATTATCCTAATCAATGCTTCAGGCATAATCGCTTTTTTGTTCATTTTCATCATGCGCATGGCGGTTTCTTCGGATCAGTAGTCTTATCGTCAGGGCATCCGTTATATTCAGAAGTTCCTGTTATGCATGGGCATCTGTCAAGCAGATCAACTATTCCGTCCTTATCAGAATCCTTTACACCTGCAATGTTTTCTCCTGCCTGCTTTGTCTCTTTTCCAAACAGATCAGTAAAAACAGCAATAACAACAACAGCAACCAATAACAGTATTGCTGCAATAATTATTACATTCATAGGAAGCTCAAACCCTCTTTTGTATTTCACCATAATAACACCTCTATACAAGATTGAACAATCTGCATATTTAAATGTTTAGCTGTTTGGCAGGAGTAAGATAAAAATTTTAAATTTATGGAGTTACTACTAAATCTGTCGTATCCTGTAATTATTTCCCTTCGATACCTTTAATTCATTTTTCATTTATTAAACCTCCGCTTTCATCTTCCTGATGAAAGCTTGGTGAGGAGT
>JAGVIO010000010.1 GCA_020056025.1 archaeon | reverse complement strand
TGATCTTCACGGAATCTTTTGGATTCCTCTTGAACTACCGCCCCTTCTTTCGGTGAATATGTTGTTATATGCTGCCCCTTTATAAAGTTTTCGGTATTTTTGCTATTTTAAAGTAGTTACTTAATAACAAAGTCCCTGTGCAGCACCCTTCTTACCTCGTCGTTGCTCAAGGTGATCCTTATATCATACAGCCCTTTTCCTGCTGTCTTCGGGATCTCAAGGAACATCTTTGCTGTCTCTTCTCCTTTACTGTCAACGTCGATTGTCTCTGACTTTGCTGTTATGCCCAATTCCTGGCAGACTGCATTGACCTCTACATCTTCCAAATCCCTTGCCATAAGGTTGTCAATTGCAACTGTTATCAGCAATGTATCTCCTGGGAACAGATAATCTCCTGTCCTTATCCTTGACAAAGATATGCTGTTCGGAGCTGCCTCGTCTGAGACAAATACCATTACATTGTCTGTGTCATTCAGTCCGTCTGGGTTTGTCACTGTGAATGTTATCATCTCCTGGCCTGACCATGATGTCCTTGACGAGAATTTTGCAACATGCGTTGCTTCGTCAAAATCCAGCCTGAAATGGCTTGGCTCTGCGTATGTCCATGTCAATTCATTTCTTGCATAGTTTGGATCAGAAACATAATTGTCCAGGTCGAGTGATTTTGATTCTCCCAATCTCAGATAAACATTTGGAATATTGCTTATGACTGGATAATCATTTACCCTGTTGACATTGACTCTGAATGAATCCCTGTCTGAGAACTGACCGTCGCTAACTTCGACTGTTATGTCAGAATGGCCATATCTGTCTGCTGAAGGGGCTGCGCAGTCAATATATCTGTCTCCTGATATTGAGCAGCTTATGAGATTTGCATTGCTCTGGCTGACTATTGTGAATGACAATTGGTCATCTGTGCTTTGGCTGTCTGATGCGTAATTCCACAGGTCAATCAGATTTGACTGAGCTGCTGCATTCTCGTTCATTGTTATATCCGGCAGATTGCTCAGTGCAGGAGCTCCGTTTGCGCTTTCGTCAATATCAAACGGTATTGATTCTGTTTCCTGCAGATTGTTTACTCTGCATCTTCCGTCATCTGCTTTTGCTGTGATGACTGCTATGTACTCTCCTTTTGACAATGATGCTGTTGAAAGATCAAAGCTCACTGAAGCTGTGTCAACTGCATTTGGATTTGCAGACAATGTGTCTGAGCCCATAAGCACTATTGCGCTGTCAGACTGCCTTACTATTGCATAGCCGATTTCTGTTGCAACAGGGAATAACCTATAAATATTGTCTGCGTAATTGCTTATCTTTGATGCTGTGAATGTCAATGTGTCGCCTATGCTTGGGAACTGGTCTGATATTGCCAGGTCATTCAATAAAGTATAGCACATGTTCCTTGGGTCTTCTTCCAAAACATGGAATTCTTTTACAGCTGACTGCTCAATGCTGTTCAGGCATTTGTCATCTGTAACATCTGTTGTGATTGATGCTGAATAATCTCCTTTAACAGTAGGAGTCCATGTGAATTCTGCCCTGTATGAGCCGCTGTATGGAATAAATACTGTCTGAGTTTGGGTGTTGGCTAAATCACCATCGCTGTCGTAGATGTTCAATGTGACTGTTGTTTCGACTGAGAAATAATCATTTGCCAATGCAGGAGGAATGTATGCATTTGGGTCTGTATCCTGTATTGCTGAATATGCTGTTGCATCAAAGCTGCCTTCGATCTGGATTACCAACGGAACATTTGGCTGGACATCATTCAATACTGAGAATGTGTCTATTGGTGAATGGCATGAGCTCATTTTTGACAAGTAATTGTCATATGTTCCTGCATCGCCTGTTCCTGACCAGTCTGCTTTTACTTCATATGTCCTATAGCCTGGCTTGTAGAAGAATACAATATATCCGTTAGGGTTTGCTAAGTTTGTAGGATAATTTAATGTTACTGAGCTTCCTGCAATGCCTGTTGGATTTGTCCATCCTGGAATTGCTCCTGAGACTGCTGAACAGCTTGCATCTGCGCAGACATAGCCTTCTACAAAGCTGCCTGTTATCGGAGTGTTTGTGTATGATACTTCTCCGTTGCTTGAGACTGTTGCATACTTGATGTTATCTGTCTCTGTCACTGCTGCATTTGCCAAGCTAGCCAAAAGCAGGATGCATGCAAAAATTGAAGTTAATAGTTTTGTTTTCATTTTGATATCACCTTTTTATCT
>JAGVIO010000165.1 GCA_020056025.1 archaeon | reverse complement strand
CTCTGCAGATTGTTCTTGTCAATATACAATACAACACCGTTTTGGATTTTCAGCGCGTGCATGTAAAACAGCAGTTGCGACTCATGGCTCTTTTGCGGCTTTTCAATCAGCTCTAAGCTTTTCGTGCTCTTGACTTCAATCAAAAAATTTTTTCCGCTTTCCTTCACCTGCACCAAATCATCCACGCGCCCGGAAACAGTAAAGTCAGCTAGCTTCAATTGGAAGGGAAACTCTGACTGCAGCAACTGCACGTCCTTGTTTTTCTCGCTTTTCAGCACTTCCACAACAAAGCCGTGCATTATGTTTCCTACTTCAAAAACCTTTAGCAAATCCGCCTCTATCTTCTGCGGATACTTGTAGCTGTACCATAGCTTGCGCATGCAGCTGCCAATCTCGCTAGGATAATAGCGCCCAATCTGCTTCGGCTTGTGCTCACGCTCTATATGCTTGTCAACCATTTTATTGAAATCAATCATGCTTTAGCCTAGGAAAAATTGTGAGTTGTTTTTTTAAAGTCTTTCAAGCCTCCTTTCCCCTCATTTTTTGCTGCATTGCGCTCGGTTTTTATTTTTGTTTGCACAGTTTATTTTAGGTGTTTTTTTGGGTTTCTTTGATTGGCTGTTTAAATTGTTTTTCGGCACAAAGAGCGAAAGCACAGAGAAAGAGGCAGTCCAGTTTTCTGCCTTTGACTCCTGGATTGAAAAGCATTCACAAAGCTCCTCAAAGCAGCTGCTTGACGAGTCCTTGCCAAAGTTCGCTGAAATAAAGCACTTGCTTAAGGACACGCGCTCCGCACTCGCTGAACTGCGGGAAAAAAATGTGGACGAAAGCTCTGAGGGAAACAAGCGCCTGCGCAAGATTGTTGGAACGAGCCAAAAAACTTTTGCAGACCGCATGAATCAATTGCTGGAAAAATTGTCTCCCCCCACTGTGCTTGATTTTGATTCAGTGCGCAATTATTGCCTGAATGCCTGGCCTAACCTAGAGCGCGAAATAAACTCTTTCGGAAAAAGCATTGCGTACACAAGCATTGTCCTGAAGGAGGAAGTAAGCGGCATTGGCTCAAACATCAAAGAACTGCAGTCTGCGCTGAAAAAACTGCATAACGATTTTGCGGAAAACCTGGTTGTAAAGCATTCCGCGGAAACACGCTCTGCATCTCTGCGCCTCAGCGAAAAATTATCGGAAAAATATTCATTGGCTGATTTGCTGAAGGAAGCGCATGCAGAGCTGAACAAGCTACAAAAAAAAGCCTCTGGCATAGAACAGGAGCTTGCAGAGCTTTCCAAGTCAGCGGAATTCAATGCTGTTTTGGAACTGGAAAAAGCAAAAGAATCTGCTTTGAAAAAAAAGGATGCGCTTCGCTCCGAACTTATTGATTTGCTCGCTCCCATTGACAAGCCTTTGCGGCGCTTTGAAGCGCTTGCTGCTTCAGGCTCTTTCCTATTGGAAAAAAGCGAAAAGGAGTTCTTGGACCTCTTTCTGCGCGACCCCCTCCTTGCAATAAAACAGGACCTGCGCGCGGATGTTCTGAAGAAATTGCTGAAAGAGCTCAAACAAGCGATTGATGCAGAAAAGGTTTTGGTAAAGGACGAAAAAGACAGGGAAAAGCGCCTGCATTCCATTGAAAGCCTGGGCTCTTTTGATTTCTTTGGCAATTTTTTCTGGAAATCCAACCAGATTGAGGTGGAGCTTCAAAAGATAGAAAAGGAACTGCTGCAAAATTCGACAACACACAAAAAAGCTTCCCTGGAACGCGAATTTGATTCCCTGCAAAAAGAGCTTAACGAAAAAAAGAAGGCAACAGAAGCAGCAGCCAAAAAGCAGGCTGCTCTGGAAACAGAAATTGCTTCTCTGAAAGAGCTTTTGGAACAGCTCGCGGAAAAGCTCTCTGGCAAAAAAATGGAAATAAAGCTGGAATAACTGCCATTGAACATTAATCTATTTCAACTACGTGGTCGCAGAATTGGCCCAATGTTTCCGCAATCGGCTTTGTTTCGCTGCTTTCCACCATAATCAATACGCCTTTGACTTTCCAAACGCGCATTTTTCCCGCAATGGAGTGCACAAACTTCTCGACAACCTCTGGCTTGTTATAGATCAGCAGCGTGCTGATTGAATCAATCACAATGAATTTTTCCTCGCTCTGAATTTTGCTGACAACATTCTTGAGCATTTCGCTGAGTTCAACCAATTGATTCGGAGATTCAACGCAGAAAAAGTTTTTTCCGCTCATTTCAGCTGCGCCAGACATTTTTGAAATGCAGTCAATGAAATAAATGCCCTGGCTCTCCAAATAGTCTTTTGGAATGTCCATTGCAAGGTCTTCCAATGGCTTGTTTATTGTAACAAATATGCCGGGAATTTTTTTTTCCACAAAAAACTTTATCAGCTCTATGTTTGTCGCGCTGTATTCCTTTACTTTTATGAGGGCAAGAAGCACATAGCTCTTCTTCAAATCGTCCAAATTTCTTTGCAGCTTTAAATCAATCTGCCTCTGC
>JAGVIO010000016.1 GCA_020056025.1 archaeon | reverse complement strand
TCTGCACTGACTCCCCACATGCCAACATAATTTCCGCCAAGGCCCCAGCCAGTGACAGAATACAGCCCTCCATTAGGCTGGTCAACGCCAGAATCTCCTGCCCAACCAAAAGATGCAGGAACAACAATATAGTTTGCATAATTGTTGAATTTTACCCAAGCAGAAATGGTTTTCGTACTTGTTCCTGTCATTGGCAGAACAGATCCTGTTGAAACAATATAATCATTTGACCCGTCAAATCCTATGGCTGCTCCATTCACTCCTGATTGAGAATATAATGCGCCATTATACGAACCATGCCTGCCATTTCCAGACGAATCAGTGATTTGTCCAGAGGATTCATCTAAATGATATAACAGCTGCAAGCCGCTTGAGCTTACCCCAACAGGCAGTAATTGCTGCCCTGCATATCCAGTGAAATGATCAACTGTAAATGTAATCAAATCTCCATCATCAGTAAAAGGAATATCTGTCTGAACCCATCCGGAATTGCATTGGAAGTTATTTACATCAAAATCATCGCATCTCACAATAACATCAACTTTCCCTGTCTTCTCAAGAGTGATTGTAGCTTCTTCAACATCAACAGAATCCATTGCAAAAACTTCTGTTTTTATCTTATTGTCAGAAATAGTATCAAAAGCAGCATTTAAAGAATTTGCAGAAACTCCTTTCACATCAGCCTTGCTTTTGCCTGCCTCTGCAGACATTATTCCAAGTCCTTTTGCAGCTTTTTCTTTCTTCAAAGAAATATCAAACTTTCCATCTTCTCTTTCCAAAACATCAACGCTTCCAATCTCTTCATTGTTTTTGTTCTTCAGATTAACTTTTAGTGTTCCTTCTTTCGGCTTCTCTTCAGATAGGATTTTTTCTTTCAGCTTTGACTCTTCAGCAGGAACTTCTTCTGGCAGAACTCCAACATCTGATTCATTCTCTTCAGAATATTCCAAAACAAGATTGTCTAAAACAATCTTTCCAGCAGAAGAAGAAAATACTTTTATTGGAACATTGCATGGAAAGCTTCCGCAGTTCTGAAGATAATTATTGATCTGGTCAGAGAAGTCAATAACTTCAGAACCTGAAAACTCTCCTGCATAGCTCCAATCTGCTTCATCGTTTGAAAGAACATCAACAACAGGATCCAGAGGATAGGTTTCATTAAGCAGATATCCTGAAACAACAATCTTTGCAGATATATAATCATAATCCATAAGATCCAGATAAACAGTCTGGCTTCCTGCTTCATTGAATTCAAGATTAATTACAGAATCGTAAGAAGAAACATCAGACAAGCCTAATGTTACAAAACCAGTCATTCCAGAGAATTTGTATAAAGCAACAGTGCCAAATACAACAATAAGCAAAGCTATTGCAATTGTCAATATTTCTCTTTTCCCAACACCCCTTTTATTCATCTAAAGTTTATCCTCTTTTTTATATCTGCTTCTGTTCTAATTTTATGAACAAATGTTCTAATTTTGTGAACAAAGGTAGATGCCTGCTCAATTGCTTCCTGCGCCATGCTTTCTGAGACAGACTGTGCAGCATCATACACTGCAATATGCCTTGTTTTCCTTATGCTGTCAAAATAATCCACCATATTGATATCAAATTCTGCCTCTGCCAAAAATTCAAAGACTATTTTGTGCTGTTCCTTGCCAATTGGCCTGTATCCAAGATAAAACATCAAAGCCCTGCCTGCTTGCAAAGTAGCATTGTAAGCTATTGACAGAGCCCAGTCAAAATCTTTGGAATTAAAGCTGTTTCTCGAAGAAGAAAGGTCTCTTTCAGCAAGAGAAAGGTCAAACTCCTTTTTCTCAACTTTCGCAATCCTATTGGTTTCCAATAATTTTTCGAAGCTCATTTTCATTTCCTTTTATCATTATGATTTTGCCCTTTGCGATATCCCTTACAAAGCTCTTGCCAGAATTCTTCTTCAGCTCATTCAACGACCATATCACAGGATTTATCTCTCTTTGAATTTCTTTTTCAGCAGATTTCAGCATTTTCAGTAATTCTGCTTGCTTCAAATCCCCTACTATAAACAGATCAACATCGCTTTGAACAGTATAGTTTCCCTTTGCAAAGCTGCCAAAGACAAAAGCAAAATCCAAATTGGCCTTTTCTAGTGATTTTGCAATAGGATTTACAAAAGAATCAGTTTTGACAAAAAGATTTCTGAGATCTAAGACTATATTGCATTCCTCGTTTATGCTTATCTCATTTTCGCTTTTTTTGACTATTCCTATTGAAGCAAGATTATCTACTTCTCGTTTTACAGCACTGACTGGTTTTTTCAAGTCATTTGACAATTTACGCAGATGAGTGCTTTTCCCAGAGAACAACAAATGCTGCAGAACCTCAATCCTTGTTTTTGAAGTAAATAACTTTTCAAGTGTCATTTCTCAGCCTCAACCTCCAGATACCATTTCTGCAGCTCAGGATCATATTTGAAAACAACATTGTTTTTCTTGGATTTATCTACTGCAAATAGCAAAGGCATAGGTACTGTTGTCTCAAAAGAACTACCTCTCTTGTACAGTTTCCTCTTTATTTCTACCATGTAACTGACCAGACCTTACTTAAATCACAACAAAAAGATTAATATTTGTATTAAAATATAAGCTTATTTATAAACTTTTTGTTTAAAATAATATAAAAATCAAAATAAATAAATTAGTGAATAAAATAAAAATAGAATAACATCATTTATACTTATTTTATATATTTTAATTAGCAATTAGTACTTTCAAATATACTTATTTTAATACATCTCAGCCAATATGTATTACTTATTTTATATAATATTAAAGATTAGAGATAAATTTATAAATAGATATATATTTTAAGTAACAGATGATAATATACAATCCCAAAAATCAAAGAATAATCAAAGAAAGAATTGCAGAAGCAGAAAAAATCCTAAGCAAGATAAAGCAAAAATATTGTTTTATAACAGGCTCATTCTTGTTCAAAGAAGATTACAAAGACATAGACATATTCATAATCTCAAGGGCAAAAAAAGAAATAAAGATAGATAATGATAAAGCAAGAGTTTCAATCATTGATTTCAATGATCTTTATTCATTATTCTATCATTCTATCTCAAAAAGTTGTATTGCAAAAAACATCCTTCCTCAAAAGCAATTGAAAGTCACTGTTGCAGATTTCTGGAGCGTAATCAATGAAGCAGTCCCTTTGATAATGTCAGGCAATGAAAACTTCAGGAAAGAGGCAAGAAACCTTGTGCTTTACGCAGAATATTTCAGGACAGGAGATGTACTTGATACATTCCAGCTTTCAGAAAAGATAGAGCAATTCAAAACAAAAGAAGAGATTATAGATTACATAAACAAAGAGATTCCTGCAATAATCGCAAAGCACATGAAAAAATCTTATGCAAAAAGGTTTTTCTACACGCAGGCAGGCTATTACAAAGAAATAAAAGAATATGAAGCGCAAAGATTTTTATATACCCTCACGCATAGTATTCTAGGAGTTAATATTCATGGTCAATCCAGATGAATTCAAGTCAAAAATAGAAGGAATGGTCTCGCAGGATTACAAGATAGAATTTCTTGGCGACAATTTCAAAAAAGTTGCAGAGCAGATTTCAGAAATGTATGCTGAAAAGATATATAGTTGGATAACAGAAGTCATTCAAAAGAAAATTCCTCCATTGTATATAGGTTCAGAAAAGAAATATAAAAATTGGAAAATACGGGAATTGCTGACTTTCCGCCATGCATTCACAATAGGAAACAGCGAATACAGGATACTTTTTGTAAAAGTTAAAAACTCAATATTCATAGAATTTCATCTAGGAGACCATAAATATTATGATAAAATAAGAAAAGGCCTTGGAATGAAACAAGGCAATTTGTGAATTAATTCACAGCCTTTCCGCACTTCTCAAAATCTGCTTCTTTGTTCAGAAGTTTCCTAATTGTTTCCTTAAGTTCAGATACCTTCACTCTTATCTGCTTAGTATCATCCCTGTTTCTGATTGTCACAGCTTCATCTTCCAAGCTGTCAAAGTCAAATGTAATGCAATAAGGAATTCCAATCTCATCTGCACGAGCATATCTTCTTCCAACAGATCCGGATGTATCAAACTGGCAAGGAAATTCTTTCTTCAACGTATCAAAAACAGCACGAGCATTCTCATTAAGCTTGTTAACCAAAGGAAATACTCCAACTTTTATAGGGGCTAATTTGGGATTTAATTTTAAAACAATGTTTCCTCTTTCCTTGTCATCATTGTAAGCATCGCAGAGAACAGCCAAAAATAATCTGTCCATTCCGAATGTTGGCTCAATTACCCTAGGCACAACTTTAGATTTAGTGGCTTCGTCAAACAATTCTAATTTCTCTTTGCTTTCTTTCATATGCTGATTCAAGTCATACTGTCCTCTGTTTGCATTTCCTGCAATCTCTTTTGAGCCAAAAGGATAAGCATAATCCATGTCAAATGTTGCAGAAGAATAATGTGACAATTCAGATTTAGTATGCTCTCTTATCTTCAGATCTTCTTTCTTCAGGCCGATTGAATAGAACCACATCATCTGCTCAGCAAGCCAGTAAGCATGCCATTTTCCCAATCGTTTTTCTTTAAGCATCTTTCCGATTGTAGTTTCCTTTAAATCTTTCTTTCCATGCTGCTGTGTCTCTGCATCAAGCAGCATCACTTTCAGATTCAGATGCTCTTCAGTCATGACATCGCATTCATCGCTGTCAGGGTGTATGAAAAACTCAAATTCCCCTATTGTAAATTCACGGGATCTGAACATAAAATCACGGGGAGCAATCTCGTTCCTGAAACATTTTCCAACCTGCGCAATACCAAAAGGCAGTTTCAATCTAGATGTATCTGCAATCAGCTTGAAGTCAGTGAACATCCCCTGCGCAGTCTCTCCCCTGAGATAAGCAATATTTCCTTTTTCCTCATCAGCTCCGACAGTTGTCTTGAAAAGAAGATTGAAATTCTTAAGCTCCTGGAAATTCCCTTTGCATTTCGGGCACTTTAATTTATTTTCAGCAATCAGCTTGTTTATTTCAGCCGCTTTCATTCCTTCAACATTGATCTTAAGAGTATCCTCGATAAAATGGTCAGCGCGAAGCCTGTTGCTGCACTTGGAGCATGCCAAGACCATATCTCCAAAATTATCCACATGGCCAGATTCTTTCCAGACTCGAGGATGGGAAATTATGCTTGCATCCATGCCTACCATATTTTCTTTGTCATGCACAAAATGCTTCCACCAGTGATTTTTGATATTATTGAAAAGCTCTGCTCCAAGCGGCCCATAGTCCCAGAATCCAGACATTCCGCCGTATATCTCAGAGCTAGGATACACTAAACCTTTCTTTTTGCAGAATACTGTCATTTCCTCGATTGTTATTGGGCTTGCCATTTTTTCATCAAATCAATTATTCATATAAAAAGTTTACTTTTTGCTAAAGAAAGCCTTGTAATAATCATCAACAAATCCTTTAGGCCATCCTTTTCCAGCCAAAGCTTCTTTTATCTGCTCTTCTGTAAATCCTTTATCTGATGATGTTTTCAAAAATTTATTCAATTGCAAAAGATACTTTTCTTTCATTGCTTCCAGTGACTCTTTTGCAGCTGGCTTTTTAGCTGCTTTTGGTTTTGCCATAACATAATAGCCTGCAGCTGCAACAGCTCCGATAATCCATAGTGACATCCTCCCCGCACTAAAGTGCGGGGCTTCCAGTGAAGCCGCTTAAGGATGTTTGGTGTAGGTCTCTTTGATTTTTT
>JAGVIO010000128.1 GCA_020056025.1 archaeon | reverse complement strand
TATGTTCTTGTGTTCTTTTATATGCTTCATGTCTAATAGGAATATTATTCCTTTTGAGTATTCTTAAGATTGTAGAATGATGTTTGATGTCCAACACTGAAGCAATTTTAGAAGAAGAAAGTCCTTGATTATACATTTCAATAACTTTATTTTCAGTTTCTTTAGGGGTTTTGTTCCAAGCAACTTGAACTTTTTCCTTCGCCATCCTAATAAACCTCAAGCTTGACTGGTTTTTGCTTTATTATTATCTTCTCAATGTCTAAAAGCTTGTTCACAACAAAATCAGGATGCTTTCTCTTCAGATAAAGTTTTGAAAAAACACCTGTAGGCACAACAACAGACTTTATCCCTGCCTTATGCGCCAATTTGATGTCATTTATATGGTCTCCTACATACAGAGCTTCATTTTTCTTCAATCCAAGTTTTCGGAGTGTCCTTGAGATTGCGCTTGCTTTTGTCTCATTTGCAGCCATATCGTCATCAGTGATAAGCATGTCATATTTGATTTTAAAATATGCGCATGCTCTTTTGACAGACTCTTTGCGGTTATTCGAAAGAATAATCATCTTTATCTCAGGATGCATAGCTAATTTCTTTAGCAGTTCTTTGCCGTAGAATCTCATTTTCGGAATATATCGGTCATACCCTCTTTGATAAGTCATCACAATTGTCTTCTTTGAAACACCAGATACTTCATTGATATGGTTCACCATCAAAGAAAATCTTGAGCCGACATACTGCTGAAACCCTTTTGCAGATTTCTTCATGCCAGCAAGCCTCCATAAAGATTTATACGTTGCTTTAGCACCTGGCCTTGAATCAACAAGAGTCAGGTCAAAATCAAAAAATATTATTCTTATCATCTTGATATCATCTTAAAGTTTCTGCATTGATTTAATCTTCTGCAGTTCTATATAAGCCTTTTCAAATTCTTTTTTGTCATACTTTATTTCTCTGAGAGCTTCTTCATAACTGCACCATTTATGGTCAGAATGCTCTCTGCTTAGTTTTATGGCAGATTTCTTCTTTGCATTGACAAGCAAAAAAGTCAGGAATTTGTGCACCTTTTCTCCTTCCCACATAAACCAATAATCTGCCTTCAAGTCAAGTTTTTTTACAACTTCAAGCTCTTTCAGCCCTGTCTCTTCTTCAATCTCCCGCACAACAGCCTTCTCAGGAGTTTCTCCTTTTTCCATTGCGCCCTGGACAAACTGCCAGCCTGTCCAGTTGCCTTGCTTCTTAAGTATCAGAAATTCATCATCATGATAAAGAATTCCGACAGCTGTCCTGATTATTTTTGTCATGTTATCAGGGATTTTGGTCAATTACAGCAACCAGCATCTGCGAAGGCTTTAGCCCTTTTGAAGGATATTTCAGGCATTCCTGGTATATCTTGATTATATTCCTTCCTGATTTGTTTTTGTAAGGCGCAATCTTCACAACATAAGGATAAGACCAGCCAAATATCTGCTTGAACAAGCCAAATATAATCTTGAAGAAATTATACTCGCTTAATCTGAAATCATAATCCTGAAGATTATGCTCTTCAATTATTCCCTGAAGAGCAGCAAGGTATCTTTTGCTTTCCTCAAGCCTGCTCTTGAAAAATGTTTTCTCAAACAGGCTCATCATTGCATATGCTCTTTCAACAGCAACTTTTTTTTGTTCTGCAATCTCAGCCATCTCAGCACCTCTATCTAAAATTAAATAAAAAAGGTTAAAAACCTTTCTTATTTGTCATCTTTTTCCTCGAATTCAGCATCAACTACATTGTCATCATTGCCTTCATCGCCTGATTCTTTGCCTTTCTTTCCTGCTTTTGCAGAGCCTGCTTTACTGTTATTTCCAGCTCCCTTGTTGGTTTTCTGATACTCTTCAGAAGCTTTCTGGTACATCTCTGTTGCAGCAGCCTGCATCTTCTTCTCGATGTCGTCAAGCTTTTTCTTTATTGCAGCAACATCCCTTTCTTTCTCTTCCATAAGCTTTTTCAGCTCGTCAACAAGCTTCCTGACTTCATCAAGCTTCTTGTCATCTGCTTTTCCTTTCATCTCTTCAAGTGTCTTTTCAGCAGTATATATCAGAGTGTCTGCCTGATTTATTGTCTCAACTTCTTCTTTCTTTTTCTTGTCATCTTCTGCATTTGCCTCTGCTTCTTTCTTCATCCTGTCAAGGTCTTTCTCATCAAGCCTTTGCGCGCCAGTGACTGTTATCTTCTGCGTCTTTCCTGTGCCTATATCTTTTGCAGAGACATTTGCGATTCCGTTTGCGTCAATGTCAAAAGTGACTTCTATCTGTGGAATTCCTCTTGGAGCAGGCGGTATTCCCACAAGGTCAAACTGCCCTAATAATTTGTTGTCATTGAACATGCTTCTTTCTCCTTGTCCAATCCTTATCGTGACAGCAGGCTGGTTGTCTGATGCTGTTGAGAATATCTGGGATTTCTTTGTAGGGATTGTTGTGTTCCTCTCTATTATCCTTGTGAATACGCCGCCCAATGTCTCTATACCAAGAGATAATGGAGTTACATCCAGCAGCAGCACATCCTTGACTTCTCCTCCAAGCACTCCTGCCTGTATAGCTGCTCCCAATGCAACAGCCTCATCTGGATTTACAGATTTGTTAGGCTCTTTTCCCATAAGGTCTTTGACTAATTTCTGTACAGCAGGTGTTCTTGTTGAGCCTCCTACAAGGATTATCTCGTCAATTTCAGACAGAGATAATTTGGAATCTTTCAGAGCTTTTTCAGTAGGCACTCTCAGCCTCTCAAGTATGCCTTCAATCATCTTCTCGAACTTCGCTCTTGTCAGAGTCTCATTGATATGCTTTGGCCCTGTCTTTGTCTGCGAGATAAAAGGAAGATTGATGTTTACTGTCTGCGCAGCAGAAAGCTCAATTTTCGCTTTCTCAGCAGCTTCTTTCAGCCTCTGCATTGCAACAGGATCTTCTCTTAAGTCAATCCCATGCATCTTGCTGAAATTGTCAGCAAGCCAGTCCATAAGCAGCTGGTCAATGTCATCTCCTCCAAGATGGTTGTCTCCGTTTGTTGCCTTGACTTCAAAAACACCTTCTGAAAGCTCTAGTACAGAGACATCGAATGTTCCTCCTCCGAAATCAAATACAAGTATTGTCTCGTCATTCTTCTTGTCCAGGCCGTATGCAAGCGAAGCAGCTGTCGGCTCATTTACTATCCTTAATACATTCAGGCCTGCGATCTTTCCTGCATCTTTTGTTGCCTGCCTCTGCGCATCTGTGAAATAAGCAGGAACAGTTATGACTGCATTTGTTATTGTCCCTCCAAGATATGATTCTGCATCTCTCTTCAGCTTCTGAAGTATCATTGCAGATATCTCCTGAGGAGTGTATTCTTTTCCTTCGATTGTCACTTTCTCATCTGTTCCCATAATCCTCTTGATGCTCCTTACAGTATGCTCTGGGTTCATGATTGCCTGGTTTCGTGCTGTCTTCCCTACAAGTATGTCTCCTGCCTTAATTGTCACAACAGACGGAGTGATCCTGTCTCCTTCTGAATTGGGTATTATCTCTGCTTTTCCAGCCTCCATCACAGCAACTGCTGAAAAAGTAGTTCCAAGGTCAATACCGATTGTCTTGTTTATTTTTGCCATTTTGATTTGCCTCCATTAGTATAACATATCCTCATCCAAGATAGCTTGGTGTCTGTGTCTTTTCAGTTGTCTCTTTCACTGCTTTTTTCTGCTTGTCAAGGAACTTCTTTACAGCCTTTGGCTGCTCTATCTTGCCGAACTGCTTCTCGTAATTTTCAAGTGAATTCGTCAGGACACGCAGTATCTCTTTTGCATGCCACGGATCAACCATCACCAGATTGTGCTTCAGGTGCACAAAAGGAACCTGGCTGCTTCTCGGGTCAATCCTTGGTGTTATGCATCTGAAATCCAGGATAAACTGCGTTGGATTGAAGTTTATTGAAGTTTCATGCGCAAAAAACTCTTCGCCGTCATCTATTCCCATGTTTATTGATTTTTTCTGCTGTTGTTCTTCCATTTTTTATCACCTTAGTATTTCATATTTTATTATTTTGTTTAATATATTTTTGTCTTTGACCAATTCATCCAGTTTTCCGCCTGGAATATTCTTTCCCCATGATTCCAGGTAGACTTTCCACTGCCTTACTGACTCAGGATCATTCTCATTCACAAAATTGTTCAGATGGAACCATACTGAAATATCCTCGCCATGTTCATTGCATGTTGATATTTTGCAGTGCAATGGCTTTACGCTGTGGATAGAGCATTTCCCATCTTTTATAAACACGCATGGCCCGAATGCTTTTCCATTCTTGCTCTGCTTTGGCTTGTGTAAAGCTGTGTTGAAGACAGTTGCTTCATCAAGATATTTTTTTGTGAATTCTTCATCTGAAATATTGAAATGCTTTGCTATCCTTTCAATGTCTTCTTTCAAAAGATAGCCGCTTCCAAATTGGCAGCATTTTCCGCATTGCTTGCATTCACCGCTAAGCTCAATTATCTTATTTGCTTTTGTCGATTTTGTGATTTGCATAATATCTTCCCAATCTTCTTAGTACATTGTCTCCGAACCTGATATCCTCGTCTGCTTCAGCTATCACCTTTGGCACTTTTTCCCAGCCTGTTATTGGGCCGTAATTCCTTATCCTGCAAATATATTCTTCATTCATTTTTTCTTCTTCGCAATCTTTACTTTTGCATGCCTCAAAACAACGTCATGCATGATATACCCTGGCTGAAGTTCTTCAATTATTGTCCCTTCTTCCTTGTCAGACTCTTCCTGCAGCAAAACTTCATGCAGATAAGGGTCAAACTTCTTGCCCAATGCTTCAATCTTCTTTACTCCGCTTGATTCAATTATGCTGAACAGCTGCGAATATACTAATTCCATGCCTTTTGCAAACTCAACAGGATTGCATGCATGCGCAAGCGCAAGATGAAATGAATCCAGCACAGGCAGTAATTCATTCAAAAGCTCTTTGTTTGCAAACTCCATGAACTGCTTCTTTTCCTTTTCAACCCTTTTCTTGTAATTCTCAAAATCAGCCTGCACTCTTTTCAGGATGTCAGTCAGCTCTTCAATCAGAAGATCTTTTGGGTCTTTCTTCTGCTCTTCTGTTACAGGTTGTTCTGCTTGCCCTGATTCTGCTGCGTGCTTTTCCCTATGCTCTCCATGCTTTGCTTCAGCCTGTTCATGTATTGGCTTTTGTTCAGGCTTGATTTCTTTTCTCTGTTTTTGCTTTTCAGCAGCTTTTTGTATCTCTTCTTTGCTCATTTTAGTGTATCTCCTTTTATCCTGTCGAGCTTAACTCAACAGCGTTGAAGTAAGATTATCATACTTGTATATAAAGGTTTCGGTTTAATCGGCTTTGTCGGCCATCCTTGCTAAATGAGATCTAGTTAGCAACCCGATATATACTTCAGAATTGAGCCATCCATTTTAGCTCTTTCTCAAGCTCTTCTGTCTCTTCTTTGTTCAAGATTTCCCAGTCCAGCCTAAAGTAAGCCAAGATTCCGCTTATGCCAAGCCTCCTGAAGTCATCCATTCCAAAGTCCCATGTCCCTTCTCTTTTGATGTATCCTATATAGATTTCTGCTAGGTTTACGCTTTTCATTTTCTGTTTCCTCCGTAAAGTTCCAATCTTATGTTGGACTTCACATCATTGGTTTTTGTGAAGGACAGGAAAGGCTCAGCCCGCGAAAAGCAGATGTTTCGCATAAATGTTTATGAAAACCAGAAATTCAAGAAAAGCAGGGCTTTGGAAAAGCCTACAGATTTAGCAGAAACATCTGCGTGCGGAAGATGAGACTGTTGAAATTAAAGAACCTGTGTAAATTTAGATTATAGGTTATTAATTATTTTTAGAGAAAATATCATATCCTTTTGGAGACCTGATAAAGACTAAATTCTTATAATCTTTTATAAAATTTAATACACGTTCATCT
>JAGVIO010000202.1 GCA_020056025.1 archaeon | reverse complement strand
TGCTCTTCCGATCTTTACCCAACATCCTCTACCCCAACTCCGACATCATTTGTTGAATTAGGGGTTTCACTTGTCTTTGCATAAAAATCCCTGTCCATTGCATTTACATAATTATTGACAACCATCTTTAATCAGTCCTTTTGTAAATTGTTCCTGCCTGGTATTTGTCCATAAGCCAGTTTTTGATTCTTTCAGTCACAATCATTGCGTTTGCAGCTTCCCTGCCGACATCAGAATATTTCCCGGCTTCAATGTCTTTCATCTTCTCTCTTGTTGCATAATCTATCCTTAGGAGTTCTTCCTGCTGCGAACTGTTTATATAGCCTGTCTCTTTTACAACATTATAAATATTAGATATTCTTTCTTTAAGCTCATCTGCAGGCTGCTGCTTCAGGTATTCAACCTGCATCCTTGCCTGCTCAACCTCTTGCCTTGAAGCTTCCTGCGCAATGCTTTCCAGCCCTTTTTTCTTAGCAGGCTCTTCTTCAGTTTTTTGCTGCTCCCTGATTTGCCTTGCTTCCCTGAACAGCGCCTTTTCTTCTGCAGTAAAAAGCTGGTCTATATTGGCTGCCTTGAGCTGAGGGATTGGAATCTTTTCCAGCTCCCTTTCCTTTGCTTCCTCTGTTTCGCTTGTCTTGATAAGCTTCTGCGCCTTTTCAATCTCCTGCTTGTTTTTCTCCTGTATCTCCTTAAGCCTTTTTATGCGCAATGCAGGCGGAAGTTTTTTCAGCTCATCTACCTCATCTTTCTCGCTCATTTAGATTACCACTGAACCATTCCATGGCCTTTCTTGAAATATCTGTAAAGGTTGAATGCAGTAGCTCTTGCTTCTTTTTCTGCATTTTTTTTGTCAATTTTCTTCGACTCTTTCTTTTTAGGTTTTTTTGGCTTTGCCTTTTTTGCTCCGACAAATTCTATTTTGAAGCTTTCCCAGAAGCCCAGCTTAGTCTCTTTCTTTTCTTCTTTCTCTTTCTTTTTTTCAGCTCCCTCTGCTTCTCTGAGATAATCCTCGAATTCCTTGCCCAATGCATCCATTGCAGCAGCAACAGACTCAGAGATTGATCTTATCAATTCAAAGTCCTCATCTTGCCTCATCTGTTTATAGCGCTCTATTTCCTCTTTTGTCATTGCATATCCTCTTATATCAAGAATCATCATTCCTACATGTATTGCTCCTCTCTGATAACCTTCCTGCTGATACGCCAATGAAGGCCTTGTTCTGAATAATATATGGACAAGCACGCAGGCAAAAGCATCTCCGCTCTTTTTCTTTGCCAGATACTCTGTTTCAAGAAGGCTGCCTTCAAAAGAAGAAACAAGGTCAACTGTTTCCATTTTATTCTCGTCTAATGTAAGCTTTCTGATATGCCTTAGGTAGGGCTTGACCCATCCGATATACATCTTGATTATGTCAGAATGCTGCTTTAGATATTTGAGCGTAAATCCTCTCCTTACCTTAAGCTCCTGAAAGGTTCTCTTTTTCCATTCAAGATACATTTTAAGGCTCCTCTTAAGGACATTTTTCAGGGATGGGTTAAATCCTCCCCTGTGCTTTTCAACATATTCATCAACATCATCTTCGAGCTGAGGGTGCGTTGAAAAGAACAGGTCAGGCAATGACATAAATCCTACTTCCCTTGCAAGGCCGAATATAGACGCAGGGTTTTTTGTTCCGCCCTGCACTTGTGAGATCCATATGTCTTTAAGCGTTATTTCTGATGCTTCTTTAAAGCCATCCTTTACTTTCTCGTAATTCTCGTCAAGGCCCAGGCTTTCCCTGTAATAAAGCAGCCTTTCGTCAATTATCCTCAGCTCCCTCACTATCTGGAAAAGATCTTTCACCATTTTTCCAATGCTTGTCAAAAGCTGCGTAACTTTGTCTTGCTGCGCTCCAAGCCTCATCTGCGTTACCCCAAAAAAAGCAGAGTTTTCTGCAGCAGAATATATATCTATTATTTTGTCCACATCAGTATAGCCGAAGTTTTCCCTTAAATTATTCAATAGCCAGAAATACGGCTCTTCAACAGAAAGATTGAAAGAATCCCATATAAGCCTCATCCTTTTCAGAGGCCTTGGAAATTCAGTTTTGTCATAATTCTTATACCCAGACTCAATTGATTCCTGGTCAGCATGATCAGGCCATTCATCCTTATGCTCATCAAATATCTTCTTGATTTTGTCTTTGAACTCCTTTTCAGCATCTTTGTCAAACTTTTCTTCAGCAATCTTATCAAATTTTTCCTTAAGCGCAGAATCATATAAATGCATATAACTTTCTTTGACAAACCCGTTCTTAATCAGCAATTCTGCATATTTTTTTGCGTCCAACTATCACACCTTTTTATTGCAATCTATACCTATATCTAATCAACACAACTATATACTTAACCTTTATTTATATATATTTCGGTAAATGGTTGTTTATGCTATTTAAGCAAATCAATAATTTTATATATTATAAGGCTATTCAAACAATAATGCTTGAAATCAAGGTGATAGGAAGAGGTGGCCAGGGAGCTGTAACTTTTTCTCAGCTACTGGCAATAGCAGCATTTGAGCAGGGATATCCTGCTGTCCAGGCAATGCCTTCTTTCGGTGTTGAAAGAAGAGGAGCTCCTTCATTTTCATTCACAAGATTATCAGAAGAAAAAGGCAATATGCGCAGGTCATTGATATACTGCCCTGATATTGTGGTTGTTCTTGATGCAAGCCTGATCAAAGACCTGGATGTCACAGAAGGACTTAAGAAACAAGGGATTGTTATTGTAAACACCAGCAAGCCGGGAAAAGCCCTTGGGCTGAAAAAATTCAAGGTTTATGCAGCAGATGCAAGCTTAATAGCAGTCAATATCTTTGGTCAGGACATTGTCAATACAGCAATGCTTGGCGCGTTTGCAGCAGTGACCAAAGAAATCAGCCTTGATTCATTGAACAAGGCAGTTGAGCAGAAGTTTGAGGGAAATCCAAAGCTCATTGACCTGAACAAGCAGGCAATAAAGGAAGTTTATAATAAAATATTAAGAAAAAAAATAGAAAAAGCAAAACAGAAAAAATAAAAAATTAAAAGAAAAAAATAGAAAAATAAAATAACCAAATAAAAAAAGATAAAACAGAATATGCCAAAACAAAAGCAGCAGAAAAATAAGATTGAACTGACAATTGGTGCAATAGTCAAAGAGCCAGGCTCAACATTGAAGAACAAGACAGGCAGCTGGCGCTCTGTGAAGCCGATTGTAGACAGGAAAAGATGCATAAAATGCGGAAGATGCTGGCAGTTCTGCCCTGATTCAGCAATAATAATGGATAAAGAAGGCAAATCAACAGTCAATTATGATTACTGCAAAGGCTGCGGCATCTGCGCAGAAGAATGCCCTGTCAAGTGCATTGCAATGGTAAAGGAGATTAAGTAGGGAATAAAATGGGCAAGCTAAAGATATTGAAAAATAGCATTATAATCGGAATCCTGCTAGGCATTGGATTAAAGCTTCGTGATTTTTTTAAGTTTGGCAAATTCAAATGCGGCTTAGATCTTATAGACTGCAATATGATGGCTTATCTTAAAGAGATCCTTATATGGATTTTGATTACAACAGTCTGCATAATCGTAATTGTATTCGGCATAAGATATTTGTTTAAATTCATCACAGGCTTGATTAAAGGCAAATACCGAAAGCATGAGAAAAAAGAAAAAGCTGAAAAAAAACAAGCCAGGCACCATGCTAAAAAGCTTCATAAGAAAGAGAAGAAAGAAAAAGAAGCAGATGAGGAAGAACAGGAAAAAGAAAACTCTTCAGAAGAATCAGAAGAAAAAGAAAAAAAAGAAGAATCAAAGCCTAAAAAGGTAATCAAGATATAATCTTATATTTATTCGCCATTTCACGGCCATCTTTTCTTCTAGGGATTTCAATGCATCTAATCATGTTTCTTTTTTTTAATTCAACAATATAATATGTTGCAGTTTTAAGTGACCTCTTGCATTCTTTTGAAAGCAGATCTTTATTGAAAAATCCATATTTTTTCTCTACTCTTTTTGCAGATTCAATTGCAAATTCTAGCTTTTTATTTCTTGCAGCAGATGGGAATTTATAGCTTTTTATTGCCTTATCAAGATTTAGATTTTTATAGTCAATATCAAATCCAATATATTTTTGGAATATTTTTAGATTTTCAATCCTGTAAAATGAAAGTTCGCAGTCTATCCTGTCTTTTCTATAAGCGCCAAGCGAGATTTTTGAATCAATGCCTAAACAATCAAGCATGTTCTGCAGCCCAATTAATACTTTAGGTGCATAGTTCAATATCTCTTTCTTAGCCTCCTCTTTTGAAACATTTACTTTTACTGTTTGTTTAACCTGCAATCTTCTATCCTTTAGTCTCACATTTCCTTCATCATTGAAAAATTGTCTTACGAATGCAAATTTAATATTCTTATTTTTATTTTTGAGGATACATTCTGGTATGGGATTGTCCGTAATTGTTTTAAATCCCGGCTTAATGCCTACCAATGTAGTAATTAATCCAGAAATTTTAGGAAAATGCAATTGGTATGTCTTATCTTTTCTGTAATAAAGTTTATAGTCTATATCCCCAAATATCCTCTTTGCAGATTTCAATATTAGATTTATAAGATATGTATTTTGATTATTATATCTTATCTGCATTACTTTATTCATTTCGCCATCTCCCATGATTCCAGCAATGAATCTTGCTCCATCAATGCTTGAAAAGCAGATTGGAAAATTTGGATTTCTTATCCCCACTTCTGTTGACTTTAAACTCGTAATTCTTTCTATATTCTTTTCAATTTCATGCATAGGTATATCCAGATTTAATGAAATTTTTTTAATGAAGGCTAGCGAAACTTTCTGCCCCCGTTCCATATTGTAGATTTTTTGTTTAATTTCAACTGGAAGAAGAGTATTCGATTTCCTGATTAGATGGGATATTTTTTGCACATACCCTTTTTTAATTCTAAGGTATATATTGCCCGAAGGAATGTCATCCAGATTAATGTTATAGTTTACCATATAAACACCCAATAAAGAATCAAAGAGATACTAATATTTAAATATATCCTTGATATTCAATGGTTAGATGGCAAAAAAAGTAATTGAAGCATCAGAAGCAGTAGCCATTGCAGCAAAACTCTGTAAGCCCAAAGTTATCCCAGTCTATCCGATAACACCACAGTGAATTTAAGGTTTACTTGAATTCGTGGATACGCATATACCGGAAAGAATTGCGGATTTCGTTTACGATGGCGAAATGGACTGCGAGCTTATTAATGTCGAGTCAGAGCATTCTGCT
This sequence comes from archaeon, assembly GCA_020056025.1. GTDB lineage: Archaea > Nanobdellota > Nanobdellia > Woesearchaeales > WJKL01 > JAGVIO01. Next base: position 10,575 of record JAGVIO010000202.1, on the reverse strand, counting down.
CTCTCAGCAGCGATTGGCGCATCTGCAACAGGCGTAAGGACTTTCACAGCAACAGCTTCGCAGGGCCTTGCATTGATGCATGAGATTGTTTTCATAGCATCTGGCTTAAGGCTTCCTATTGTGATGGCTGTTGCAAACAGAGCGCTTTCAGCTCCTATTAATATCTGGAATGACCAGCAGGATTCTATCTCAGAAAGGGATGCTGGCTGGATTCAGTTATATGTAGAATCTGCTCAGGAAGCATTGGACACAACAATAATGGCTTTCAGGATTGCAGAAGACAGGAAAGTCCTTACCCCTGTCATGGTCTGCCTGGATGGCTTTACATTGAGCCATGTTTTTGAGCCAGTAGACATACCCTCTGACAAAGCAGTTGATTCATTCTTGCCCTCATTCAAGCCATTCTACAAGCTTGACCCAAAAAATCCAATTACAGTTGGACCAATTGGCCTTCCTAATTCCTATATGGAATTCAAGCAGCAGCAGAATGATGCAATTGCCAAGTCTCTTACAGTAATCCGAAAAACAAATGAAGAATGGTCAAAGAGATTCAAAAGATCATACGGCAATGGCCTAATCGAATTGTATCAGATGAAAGATGCAGAATATGCAGTTGTTGGCATGGGAACATTATGCAGCACAGCACGCGAGGTTGTTGATAATCTAAGAAAAGAAGGCAAGAGAGTAGGAATGATAAAAGTAAAGGCTTACAGGCCATTCCCAGAAGAAGATATCTTAGACGCAGTAAAAAACCTTAAGGCAATTGCAGTGCTTGACAGGAACATATCCTTGGGCCACAACGGAGCATTGCACACAGACATCAAGGCAGCATTGAAGCCAAACAATAATTTGATAGTTAACAATTTTATAATGGGATTAGGCGGAAGAGATATAACTCCTGAAATGATTGCAAAAGCAATTAATAAAACAATTGAGTCAAAACAAGAGGTCAGAGAATGGCTAGGCAATTGAAATCTGCTGCAAAGAGAGCTGCAAAAGCTGTAAAGGAGATGAAGCAGGCACAGCCCAGAATGATTGCAGGCCTGCCAGAAGAAGAGCTTTTTGTTTCAGGCCACAGGGCATGCGCAGGCTGCGGAGCAACAATTGCAATGCGCCATCTTGTCAAAGCAGCAGGAAAAAATACAATCATTGCGCACGCAACAGGCTGTATGGAAGTAGTTTCAACTCCTTATCCTGAAACTTCATGGAAGGTTCCATGGATACATGTCGCATTTGAGAATGCAGCAGCAGTTGCATCAGGAATTGCAGCAGCACTGAAGAAATTGAATTCAGATGCAGGTGCAAATGCAGATTCAGGCACAAATGTAATCGCAATCGGCGGAGACGGAGGCACATTTGACATTGGCCTTCAGGCACTGTCAGGGGCAATTGAAAGAAATACAGATTTCTGCTACATCTGTTATGACAATGGAGCTTATATGAATTGTTTAAGCCTTGATTCTTTGATAATGACTGAAAAAGGACTCAAAAAAATAACTGAAATTAAAAAAGGAGAAAAAATATACGCTTTTAACCAAAAAACAGGAAGCCTCGTATTAAAAAAATGTACCGGAATTTTTGATAATGGAATAAAGAAGGTTTTTGAATTAAACACATTGCATCATACGATAAAAGCAACATCAAACCACCCATTCCTTACTTTGAAAAGAAATGGCAGAGGAAAAGAATCTTATTTTGTATGGAAAGAACTTGGGCAATTGAAGAAAAATGACGAAATTGTTGTTCTAAAGAAAATTGATCCTGGACAAAATTTTAAATTTAAATCTATAAATCTCTCAAACAAAGGTGATTATAAAGTTAATAAGATAAATGAAGTAAATATTCCTAAAACAAGTTCTGCAGAATTAATGGAATTTTTGGGTTTATATGTAGGTGATGGTTGGGTAAGGGTTGAAAAAACAGAAACTGGCTTTGCTTTGCCCAAAGGTACAAATGAAAGTAATCGCTTGATTCATTTATGCAAAAAATTATTCAATTATAAATTGATTCAGAAAGATAAAAATTATCTTTACATATATTCTTTAAATCTTGCTAAGTTTATTGACTCTCTTGGATTCGGCAAAGGTGCAAAAGAAAAGATAGTGCCTTCTTGGGTTTTTACATTAACTCAAAATGAAAAAGAAGCATTCGTAAAAGGATTAATTGCCTCAGACGGATATTCTTTTGGAAATAGTAATCGTTATGTTTCTGCAAGTCAAGATCTCTTAAGAACTTTAAGATTACTTTTACAGACAATGAGTTATCAAGTTGGAAAAATACATTTACAGACTAAGAAAAAAGGAACATATGTTGTTTATCGTAAATTACTGGAGAATTCAACATATGGTTATATCTGCTTTAGTAAAAAGAAGAACGCAGATACCTCAAATTATCTTTCCCAAATAAAACAAAGAGATTTTTTAGTTGACAATGAATATTTCAGCACAGAAAAAATAACTTCTATTGAATATGTAAAAGAAGAGCCAACATTAGACTTAAGGGTTGAAGGCGAACATAATTTTGTTGCTGATGGCATTGTAGTCCATAACACAGGAATCCAGCGCTCAGGCGCAACTCCGAAATATGCAGCAACAACCACAACACCTGCAGGAAAACTGATACATGGAAAGATTGAATGGAAAAAGAATATGCCTATGATAATCGCAGGCCATGGAAAGCATGTCTATGTTGCAACAGCAAACATAGCTTATCCGCAGGATTTCTACAACAAAGTCAAGAAAGCAATTGAGCACAAAGGCCCTGCATATGTCCAGGTTTTCACACCTTGTGTTCCGGGCTGGAGGATTCAGCCAAACATGAGCATCAGGATTTCAGAGCTTGCATTCAAGTCAAAATTCACTCCCTTGTTTGAGATCGAGAACGGAAAGCTGACAATCAACAAAAAGCCATCTGACGCTATTCCAGTAAAGGAATTCTTGAGCACACAGGGAAGATTCAGGCATATGACAGAAGAAGAGATAGCAGAAGTCCAGAAAAAGATTGATGAAGAATGGTATGAGCTCCTGAAGCTTGAAGAGAGCAAGTTTAAGATTTGATTGATTTTTATTATATTCTGCCAAAATAACCCTTTTTACCCAAAGATTTAAAAACAAAACCCTTTTCTGAGCAGTTTAGAGCCCTCGTAGAGGGCAACAGTACATAACGGAGGAATTAGCAAAATGGAAGGAACAGTAAAGTGGTTTAACAGGAAAAAAGGTTTTGGATTCATCAGCGGAGAAGATGGGCAGGATTATTTTGTTCATCACACAGCATTGAATCAGGGAACCTTTATCAGGGACAATGACAAAGTATCTTTTGATGCAGTTGAGACCGACAAAGGCAAACAGGCACAAAAGGTAGCATTGCTTCAGAAAGGAAGCGAAATCGCAGGCGCAGAACCGCAGAGTAAAGCTCCAAAGCAGGAATCTGAAGAAGACTTAGGCGATGACGAAGATTCTGAAGATACAGAAGAAGAGAGCGAAGAGTTCGGCGAAGAAAAGTCAGAAAACTAAGAATTATAATTCTCAAAGGATCTGATATTTGATTTTTAACTTTTTCTTTTTTTTAATTTTGTTTCTTAATATTCTTGAATAGAATTCATCACTTCAAATAAAATAGGAGCTTTTTACTTTGATTTTTCTTTATTGCACTGCTTCTTTCTGCTTCAGTGCAGCAAAGGTTCCTAATGTGATGAATAAAATGCTTAATATAATCAAAGTGAAGAACTTCCATCCTTCCATCTCAGGTTGAAGGATTAAAAGGACTAAAAGCGCTCCGACAGCAACAAGCACAAGCCCAATCCCCCCCTATCTTATACAGAGAAGCCAGTTCAGGAAATAGTTTTTTGGCAATATCTGTTGATTCAGATGCAGTTATATTTGATGCCTTTGCAGTATTTCGCATAACCAATCTAATCAAAGAATATTAATAAAACTTTCGGTTCATTCCATCTTAAAAGAATCAGGCGAAAGCACAATCCTGTAATCTTCTTTCTGCTTGGTTTCACCAATTGTCCTGAAGATGTATGAAGGAGCATTATCGGTTATGACTACTTTTGTTACCCTGAGCCCCCAGTCTTCTCCTACTTCATCTTTCACTTCCTCAAGGACTTTTTTTTCCAATTCTTTTATCACATCCCTTTGGGTAAGGTTATCCACCTCTTTTTCTCTTGCTTCAGACGCAAGTATTCCTAAAGTGATAATTCCAAGCGATTTTTCATAGTCATGCACAACCTTGTACGCTTTTTCAAGATTGCTGACTTGATATGTTATGTTGCAGCTTAATGAGAATGTAAAAGGCAGCAGATCGCCATTATTGCCTGTGATTGGGATATTGACAAAGCCAAGGTCAAGCGGAACTTCCTGCGCAGACCTTTTTATTACTTCATCCAGGAGAGGCACTCTGAAATATATGCCTGCCCTGAGAACCTTGTCCTTTTTCAGCCTCTTTGGCCCAATAGGAAGCCCTGTCCAGAAGCTTCTTACATATCCGGGCGGAAGCGAAGGCCTCGTGAAAGGCACGAGATATCTCCTGTATACATGCACAGATTCAATCTCCAGCCATTCTTTTTCATTTTCTTCATTGATCCTGTCCTTAATATCTTCATCGCTTAACTTTCCTTCTTCTCTTACCTCGCGTTCGCGCTCTTCATCTATCAGTTCGTCAATGTCTTTGCTAGACCTCTCAACTCCATTTTGCTGCAGCTTCTTTTTCAGTTCAGCCCTGCTAGTTACTTTGAGTTTTCTTATCCCTTCATTCCTTTCTTTGCGCTTTTCATCATCCTTCTTCAGATAATCTTTCAATTCTTCTCTTGTCAGCTTTTTTCTTTCCCTTTCAGCTTTTTGCCATATCATCAGTTCCATTTTTTCCTGCTCAATTATCTCTTCCAGTTTTTCTCCGTAATAGTTTATTCTTTTCTCTATAGCTTTTCCAGCCCTATAGAACAATCCCTGCTCGTAATCATTCACAGTTTCCCAGCATTTGAAGAATCTTGTTAAAATATCTCCTATATCCTGTACAAAGCTCATTTTTTAAACACCTTATTTTTTTACTCCAGAATAGTCAAAAAAGCCTATTTAAAAATTTTTATGTATTACTATACACTATTGGTTTAGAACTAGATTTTACTCAACCACACTTCCCTTAAACTTTCTTCCGGCAAGAAAATTCCTGAAATTAGAGGCATTCTTTCCGATCAGAATCAACTTCAGCCCAAGCTGCTTCGCCTTCTTTGTAGCAATAGGGTCAAAAGGCACATTTAATCCAGGAGACCACTTTGTTCCGACAATCTTCTGGAAGCCTTTCCAGTCTATAGACAATATTCTGACAGCATCCTTATGCTCTTTAGGGTTTTTAGTATAAAGATAATCAATGTTTGTCATATTCACAACAGTCTTTGCGCCTAAAACTTCAGCCAAAACAACAGCATCATAATCAGTGCTAAACCCTGGCTTCCATCCAGCTGCAATTAATACATTATCAAAATTTACCTTCTGAGTAGGATCCTTAATTACTTTAGGATAAGCAACATCCCTGAATATTGATTTCAGCAGCTGCGCATTAAGCCTTGTTGCATGTATGCCTATCCAGTCCAAATCCTCATTATGCAGATCACCAAGCTCACGGGCAGAATTCTGGTAATTTCTTGCAGTCTTTCCGCCGCCTACAATCAGCACAAACTTATATTTATTAAGATAGTCTTTGACAGCAGAACGAAAACTTTGTAAGAATTCAGCATCAATAGCATCAGGGACAACAACACTTCCTCCAACAGAGATTATCATTACCTCTTTTTTTGCCATATCTTATAGAAATTAATTGCTATTTATTAATCTTATTGCTATTTCTTCAGCAAAATCTCAATTGCAGCAGCATAAGCAGGTCTTGCAACAAATACACCCATAGTTAATCCTATTATAGTTGTCAAGGCAAATCCTTTCAGCAATCCAGCTCCTGCAAACCATAAAGGAATCATTGCAGATGAGGTTGTGAAATACGCAGCGATTATGATAAAGAAAGCATATTTTAATTTTGACTTCCAGTCCATTATATCTGCTTCTTCTTTTCTTCCTGATAATACATTGTCTGTAATGACAATCTGATGGTCAAGGCTTGTCCCTATGACAAGTATGATTGCAGCAATTGCAGCCAAGTCAAGGTTCCAGCCGATGACAGCAGCAACACCAAGCAATAATACCACTTCAAGCGCAGCAGTCAGTACCATTGGCAATATGATTTTCCATTGCCTGTATCTTATAAGAACAAGGACAGAAACTCCGAGTAAGGCAAGCATGCCTATAAATAAGGCATTGTCAACATATGCTTTCCCGAAATCAGCAGAAATAACATCTGTCTTGACAACAGTAAGCTTGACAGGCAGGCTTCCTGTTATAAGTATTGTCTGCAGCCTTTTCATATTGTCAAGCGCATTATATCCTGCTTCTTCTCCGCTTCTGCCTGCTCCTGAGCCAGATATAGCAATGTCTGTAACAGCCCTTCCTTTCAGATCAGCGCCGATATTAAGTTCATCAACCTGCGCATCATCAAGATATAATATCAATTTTTCAGAAAGATAATCTCCTCCGTCCTCATTTACAACAGCAAGGTCTTTTGTCAGTTCAGCCTGCTTTGCAGCAGCTTCAGGAGACAATGAGATCGCAAATGAGAATCTGCACATCCACTGTCCTGCAGAAATCTGGCTGCATCCTCCTTCTCTTGCATCAATGCCAGAGCATTCTGCGCTTCTGCAGACATAAGTGATATCCTGCCCTCCTTTAAATACAGAATTATTCCCTATTTTGGCTTCGAATTTTCCCTGTTTGGATAAAAGTTCCTTGACATCTTCTTCTTTTGCTCCTGCAATCTCAACAGTTATGTACTGGTTTCCTGAAAGGTCGCTTGCTTCTCTTACAATAATATCAGACAGGCCGTATACATTCAGCCTGTATTTCATATTGTCTACCAGAGTAGCCATCTGGTCTTTTTCAAGCACTTCTTCTGGCTGCAAAAGAACCCTTGTTCCTCCCTGCAGATCCAGTCCTTTTCTTAGATTTGTCTGCGGCGCATCAAAGATGCTTAGCCCGATATCCTTTAGGCCTTTGGAAATCTGTTCAGTCTTATTGACAGTTATTGTCCTGGTTATATTCTTTGAAATATTTGTCTTTTCATCCAGAATTGTTTCTGTTATTTTCTTTTCTTCTGTCTCAGGAAGAGTTATAGTATCAAATTTTTCCTGTGTCAGAAGCTGATAGACTTTCTTATTTGTCTGGATATGCACTGTCCTGTTTGGCTTTAATGAACTGACTATATTATAATAATCAGCCGAGTCTTTGACAGGCAGGTTGTTTATCGAGTGGATAATCTCCTTGCTCATCGGAGTTGAAGTCGGCTTAGGATTTTCAAAGCCAGCGATTGATGCAGAACTGTTCTGCGTAACGCTTCTTATTGCAACACCCTCTGCTCCGAAATTAGGGTATATTGCAACAACAGCAAGGACTAGGCAGATCAGTGCAATTATTACCCTCATATTTGTAAATACAGATTTAATTTTGCTCATGTTCTTTTGCCTTATGTTTATGCTCAAAATACCATTTCAGCAGCCCGCCGTTTTGGATCCATGTATTAGGAAGGTCAACAATAAGCCCTATTGACACAATAAGCATTATTTGCTTTAATATCTCTGATTCAGCAAACATGAATGCAAGCACTGTTGCGATTATTGTTGTTGCGCTCATCATAAGCCCTGTTTTCATTGCATCAAAAGTAGCTTCTGTGACAGAAACTCCTTTTCTCTTAAGCACTTTTGTGCTCAGTAAAATGTCTGTATCGACAGAATAGCCAATCATCATCAGGAATGCAGCAATTCCAGCTGTCCCTATCTTCATTCCAAGAAGATTGACTATCGCCAATGTAACTATCATGTCTGAGAATGCGCACAGTATGACTGCAAAGCTAGGTATGCTGTATTTATAGTATACATAGAACAATAAAACAATCAGTATCACTGAAAAGACCCATAATGTTGCATTTGTGCTGATGTAAATTACTGGCATTGCAACAGCAGTCAGTAAAACAGCGATTATCTTTGATTTAAGATTGTCTCCAAAATACATAAAGACAATTATTGCCATGAATAAGAATGCTAATATTATTATCCTGAATGTTTCCTTGAAGAAACTTTCTCCAAGCGAGCTGCCCATTGTCTCTGCACTGAATTCATCATCTTTGAGCTCAAGCTTTTCCTTTAATTTGCTGACAAGCACATCTCCTTCAATATCAGATGCCTCTACTATTACACCATATACCTGGCCGCCTTTTGAAACAGTCTTTACAGAAGCATCTGATTTAGGAAACAGACCCGTAAGATAATTTTGAAGTTCAACATTGTCAACAGCTTTCTCTATTGTTACAGTGACTCCTCCTTTGAGGCTCACTCCTTTGCTCATGAAGTCTCCTGTAGAATATATCTGATAGCCAATCTGCGCAAAAGAAAGCGCAAGAAGTATGAAAGTCAGCATCAACAGTTTCTTGTAATGCTTATCCCAAAAATTCATCAATGACTGTTTTAAAGCTGGTTTATCCAATTGAATCGCCCTTTGATACATAACTTATATTGCCTGATAAAAATCTTTTATTTAAAAAACTATTGTTTTAGGCAAGCTTTGGCTTATTTGGCATTCAGTCCCTGAAGCCTTGAAGAAAGAGCATACATAAGCTCAAGATGATAATATAAGAACCTTCCGATCTTTAATTTGTCATAAGGCGTATTTTCCATATAATCTAATCCAATAAGCCTTTTTCTAAGCTCAAGATACGTCTCTGAAGAAAGGTCAAAATCTTTCTTGCACCAGGAGTCATAGAGCTTGTTGAATATCTCTTTGTGCGCTTCCATTATTTTTCTTGATTCTTTGTCTAGAATCACTCCTTTTTTGTTTAAATTATCAAATAGTGCAGCAAGCGAGCCCCCAAGTTGATCTAATATGAAAGAGACAAGCCTCATCTCTGAATAATTTTCCTTTGATGCCTGGGAATTTAAAAGCCTCATTGAATAATCTTTAAACATGCTGATTTTTTTCTTGTAATACATATAATCTATCTTTTCTGAGGCAATTGCCGCATCAATTATAGTCAGGATTATCTGGAATATCTTTGTTATCGTCTTTTCAGGATCATCTTTTTCGTTTATGACAAACCTGATTGTACATCTGTTCCTTGCCTGCTCTGTTATCTCAAACCCAAAAAGCTCATCAACAACCTTTTCGATGTCAAGAGAAGATACATCTTCATGGAATTTGACTTTTAGTTCAGTGCAGCCTTCCCTGTACAGCGCAGCAAGCACTGATTTAATATAATTTTTATCTGTATATTTTAGTGAAACTTCTTTTGTCTTGCTGTAGTTTGATTCATTAAGCCCTATCTCCAGGTTATGTTGCTGGTTTTCTGCAACATCTATTTCATCTCCTGCCTTGATCTTGTTCTTTTCAATCCATTCTCTAGGCAAAGTTATGGTCAAAGTGTTGTTTCCCTGCTTGATTACTTTTCGTTTCATGTTCTCCAATCCGTAATAATTATCTTAGAATATATAAATATTACGAAAAAATAGTGTTTATTTTAAGATATATCTTTAAATCAAAAAAGAATATACCTTCTAAAATAAGTATATTCTTAGATAATCATCTGCAAGTGGATTATATGTCAATCAGAACAAAAGAGCAGCATCTTTTCTGAATAAGCTTAGGATTTTGCTTGAGAATATGATTTTAAGCTTTTTTTTGTTTGAACCATTCAATTGTTTCTTTAAGCCCTTCATATATGGAATGCTTGGGCTTCCAACCTAATTCATTTTTTGCAAGCGTAGTGTCAAGAACAATATCTTTGACTTCGCCTTTGACTGCTTCAATGTGCTTAACCTCTTTCTTGAAGCCAGTAAGCTGCTTGATTATCTCAACTATATCATTAACACTTATTTGTTTGCCATTCGCAAGATGGAAAAGTTTGTGCTTTGGTGATTTATTTAGATTATTTACTATGAATTCAGCAAGGTCTTTAACATAGATGAAATCCCTTGTCTGTGTGCCATCCCCGAATATAGTTGGCTCTTCGTTTCTAAGCATCTTGTCAATTAATATTGAGCTAAGCCTTTTTGTTTTTGGGTCATCTCTTGGGCCGTATACATTGCCAAAGCAAAATATAAGGTAATCAATCCCATACAGTTGGCCATACATTTTGACATAATGCTCTGCAGTATGCTTTGAGATTCCATATGGTAAAGTGGGATTTATAGGATGATTCTCATCAACAGGCAGGTATTCTGGATTGCCTACTCTTGCTCCGCCAGTAGCTGTATAAATTATTTTTTTAACTCCTGTTTTTCTGCATGCTTCAAGAACATTGATGGTGCCAAGTATGTTTATTCTTGCATCTTCAATTGGCTCTTCCAATGATTTTCTGAGCATTACCTGCGCAGCAGTATGAATAACAATGTCTGGCTTTTCTTTTTGGAATATTGGAAGAATATCTCCAGTTATATCTGCATTATAGAATTTTGCTTTAGGATTTAGATATTCCATCTTGCCT
>JAGVIO010000052.1 GCA_020056025.1 archaeon | reverse complement strand
TAATAATTGAATTCAGATGCAGTGATTTTTGCAGCAATCTTGTTTTTCTTGATAATTTTATTAAGCAAAGCATTGTCAATCTTATTCTGCGCAAACAGCCTGCTTGAGATAAGTATTATCTTATTGAACTCTGCTGCAGAGCTTTTATCTAATTTTTTTATTATCGAATCATAATTGAAAGAACCCTTAAGTAGCAAAGGTATTGCCAGACTAAGCCTTGGATTTTTCTCATGAAGTATTTCAATTATCATCTCCTCATTAGAGCCATAACCGGGAAAATCTAACAAAAATCCTTCTTTCTCAAGATTTTTAATTAGCTTTGCTGTCAGCATTGAATTCTCTCTCCAAATGTTTGAATTTTATATCATAATCTGCAATAAGGGCTGTCGGTGCAATCTCATAATACCTGTTTTTCAGCTTAATGAAATCAACATTCTGGCTTTTTAGGATAGAGATTATGTCTAATATATCCCGCTTCTCAGACCTGGCAATCTTTGTTATGATAATATCATACCAGTTAAGCAAATACAGATTTACCTTTCCGATTGTGCGGATATGCTCTGACAATCTTTTCCAGTCTTCAGGCAATTGAACACCCATGATAAATGCGCCATAGAACATATCCATTCTCAGTTGGTTGTTAAATCTCCATATATTGCATAGCTGAGAAGGGCTTTCTTCCTTTAATCCAGCTAAAAGAAATAATCTTTTTATGTCCTCGTATTTTGCAGTTGTAAGGAAATCAATATCTTTTGTCGCTTCCTTGATATTCTTGATCACCATTGCAGTGCCCCCTAAGGCAAAGAGTTCTATCTCTACATCAAAGTCTGCAATGGTCTGCAGAAAATTTTCAAGATCGCCTAAGCTGCTTTGCAAAGGGTTTTTGTAATTATTTTCATACATTTTTATACACTTTTTCATATTAAAATGTATGTACAAATATATAAGCCTTTCGCAAAATCCATCCAAACCTTTATATAACTCTTAATTATTTCTTTCTTAATGCCAAAGAAGAAGATATTTTCAGGAAAAGAAAGATTCCTAAAGAACCCGGATGCCTGGAAGATATGGCTAAGGTATTATGGCTCACTGGCGGTAATCCTTTTGTTGTTGGTTTTTCTGAACTATCAGCTGACTCACAATGAGATAAGTTTGACAGAAGAGGCAGAAGAAGAATCAATAGAAAGTGCTGAAGCAGATAACAAAGCTGATCAGGATTATTCTAACAAAACAGCAAAAGAAGTCCTTGACTCAATGTATGAAAAAGGTATTTTTCAAAAGCCAGGTGAAACAAAGACATTTGAGATATTTGCAGGCTCATATTTCTTCAGGCCAAATGAGATAAAGGCAAACCTGAATGATATAATTGTCCTGAAAGTCAAAGCAATGGATGCAGACCACAGCATAAGGATTCCAAGCTATTCTATCTACAAAACATTGCCTAAAGGCGAGGAAGTGACAATAGAATTCACAGCAACAAAGGCAGGAGAATTCAGGATAGAATGCCCTGAAAGCCAGATGATGAGAGGCAAATTGATTATAGAATAATTCTAAAAAAACAAAAGGCTTATATATAGGAATAACCATTATATAGGTTATTATAACCTAAATGGTGATTATTTTGACATTAAAAGAAATACTAACAAATCAGGATGCAAGAAAGCTGTTTGGAAAGAAAGAGATAGAGATAATCCTCAAACAATTAAACAGTATTCCACTCAGCCAGTCTGAAAAAAACAGGCTTTCAAGGGACATAAGGCCGAAGCTCAGCATCATTAAAGAATTTGCGCAGTTTAAAGACGAATTTGATTTGAAGAAAAACAAAAGCATCAAAGAATTATTACAAAAAGCAGTTGGTACAATCCTTAATGGCGAATTGAAAGACAGCATAAATGCAATTCTCCTTTTCGGCTCCTTTGCTAATAGCACATCTACTGAAAGGTCAGATATAGACGTCTGTGTATTATTCAAAAAAGAAATATCTTTGAAAGAAGCAACCAGATTCAGGATACGGATTTCAGGCCAGGTTTCTGATAAGATTGATGTGCAGGTATTCAACATACTTCCTGCGAAAATAAAAAAGAGCATTGCAGAAAACCATAGGATACTGTACCGGTCAAAAGAATTCGACAACCTTGATTTTTCAATAAGGTATTTAAAGGACGAAGATTACCAGATAAGGATGAAAAATATTTTTGGTGCAGAGGCATGAGCAGGATAAAAGACAAAATAATTGAGATTGAAAAATTTCTTGAAGAGCTTGAAACAATAATTCCAAACTCCATTGAAGAGTACAGCTCAAGCCTTGAGAAAAAAGCAGCTTGCGAAAGATATATCGAAAAGATAGTTGAAAGCGCAACAGACCTTTCATTTTTGATTATAAAAGCAAAGAAATTCAGGATCCCGCAGGATGATGCAGATGCATTCAGCATACTGCTTGAAAATAAGATAATAGACGACAAAATTGCAGCCAGCCTAAAGAATGCAAAAGGCATGAGGAACATAATAGCACATCAGTATGGAAAAGTGGATGATGAGATTGTATTTCATTCAATAACAGAAGAGATTGTTGACGATATGAATGCCTTTTTGGATTCAATAGAAAAAGCAGATATTAATCAATAATATGCTATCACCAAAATTCATAAAAAAAAGAGGAGAGAAAAAAGGAGACAATGGCAGGATTCTTGTAGTAGGAGGCTCAGAGGATTACATAGGCGCTCCGTTCTTTGCAGCAATGGCTGCTTTACGCTCAGGAACAGACATTGTCACAGTAGCTGCTCCTGAAAAAGTTGCTTGGAAAATAAACTCTTTAAGCCCTGATTTGATAACAAAAAAGCTCAAAGGTGAATTTCTTGACTGGGAGAATGTGGATGAAATACTGCGTCTGTCAGAGCATTTTGACGTATTATTGTTAGGCAACGGCATTGGCTTAGAGCCGTCTACAAGAGATTTTGTAAGAGAGATTGCCAAAAGCATAAGCATTCCTATAGTAATTGATGCAGATGCAATAAAGGCATTGAAAGGAGTTCAACTGGACAATGCAATAATCACACCTCATGAAAAAGAATGGGAATTGATTTCAGGAGAAAAATTGCCTGAATCTGTAAATGCAAAGGCAGAGCAATTAAAGAAATTCGCAAAGCACAGGTTAGTTATCCTATTGAAAGGAAAAACAGACATAATTGTAAGCAAGGACCATATAAAATACAACACAACAGGCAATAACGGAATGACAGTTGGCGGAACAGGAGATGTTCTTGCAGGCATAACAGCAGGCTTTCTTGCACAGACAAAAGATTCCTTTAATTCAGCATATTGGGCAGCTTACTTGAACGGAAAGATTGGAGATTATCTGCTGAAAACAAAAGGATATGGTTTCACAGCTTCTGATATGCTTGATCTGATACCTGAAATCAGGAAAAGATTAAGGATTTGAATGATTCTCGATTAGTCATAAATAAAGATGAAGAATGGCAAAGTTGGATTTATTGGAATTTAATGAAATCTTCTTCATCCACTTTCGCTAGCTCTAGCACTCCTTTTAGCGTACCTGTCTTAAGCTCTTTATGGTTAGGCACAACTGTAACTATCTTGCCATTATTTGTTTCCTTTACAAGAACTATATGGCTTCCTTTCTGCCGCTTTATAGCAAAGCCAAATTTGTTGCACAGGATCTTAATGCAATCCTTGCCAGAAATCTTCTTAAGCACCGACACCTTTTGCAACCTCAAAAGTTGTGATTATCGGATGCGGTCTTGGATGCTCTTCAGGTGTCTCTTCCAGATATAATTCAGTAGCCTCCTTAAGGTTCGCTAATGCTTCATCTACTGTTTTTCCCTGGCTAACTGTCCCTATTTCAGGGCATCTTGCGATGAACATATCTTCTTCTTTCTGTATTATCGCATTGAATGTGTTCATTGATTATCACCAATATTTTATAAAACTTCCTAGTTTTTAAAACTATCGGAATTCTCAGCTCGCCATACTCCTCTGCAAAGACAGATGCTGGCAAGGCTGATGTTTTGCAGTGCTATAGCTAAAGAGCTCACAAAACATGTCGTATCCTGTAATTATTTCCCTTCGATACCTTTAATTCATTTTTCATTTATTAAACCTCCGCTTTCATCTTCCTGATGAAAGCTTGGTGAGGAGTT
>JAGVIO010000186.1 GCA_020056025.1 archaeon | reverse complement strand
GCAGTCTTTGCCTTTCAATGATGCTTGTGATGAGGCGGCCTGCGTTTTGCAAAATAAGCTCCAAGACCTACTGCAAGCAGCACAACAGCAACAATTATTCCGATTAACAGAGCCATGTTTGCTTCAGCCTTTTTCTCTTCTTTCTTCTCAGCAACAGGCTTTGGCGCAGGCTTTTCAGGCGGTGCTGTAACAGTTTCTGGCTTTGCTTCAGGCTGTACAACGGGCTGCTCAACTGGTGTTGGTGCTGGCTGCGCAACAGGAATAGTTACTTCTGAAACAGTTCCTGATGTTGTCTTTAAGCCAAGCAATGCGCTTGATGATGCTGATGTGCTTACAAGCACAATCTTTATGTCATATGTTCCGTCATCATCCACATCAACCTTTGCGCCTTCTCCTGGTGATAATGCAAAGGTCTTTGCTGTTGATGCAACAGTTATTGTTGCCTTGCCGTTGCTTATGCTGTTTAATGTTATTGTGTGGTAAGCGCCTGAATAGACAAACTTGAGGCTGCTTCCTACAGTCAGGCTCTTTCTGAGTTCTGTGCCGGTGATGGATATTACTGTTGTTGAAGATCCTCCGCCACCACTGCCTCCTGTAACAGCAACGGTTGTAGATTTCTGGGTTGCTATTGTAAATATTGAGAACTTTGTTGTCGTGAAATTAAATGCATAGTTGCTTGCATCATCATTTGCTGTGTTATGCGTCACTGTATATTTTTCAGTTGTTCCATCTGAATGAGTTGTGAATGCATACAGATTATCAAGAACAGAGGACAAGCCTGCTGTTGTCTTTGGCAGTTTGAACTTCACTGTCGCTGATGAAGACGTGTCTGCGCTGATGTTAATTGACAGGAATACGATGTCTGCAGTATATCCTCCTACTGTTGGTGAAGATATTATTGCTGTTGTCTGTACAACTGCCTTTGCTGTTGTTGAATTAAGCCCCGTGACCTGGTCAAGATATGTAGCTACTGCTGTTCCTGCGAAGTCAGCTGTTCCTGCTGAAACAGTAACCTGTGTTGCAGCACTATTGTTGACTGTCACATAGATTATTGTTGAATTCATATTACCTGCATTGTCTATTGCAGTTGCATTTATGGAGTAATTTCCATTTCCTGATTCTGTCAATGTATTCCAGCTGTATGTGTATGGGCTTGTTGTGTCAGTTGACCTTAATGTAGGCGTAGCGCTGATGATTCCAATGTAGAATGAAACATTCGCTGTTCCTGATGCAGGATCAGTTGACACTGCTGTTATTGTTGTTGTTCCATTTACTCTTAGGCCATCTGTCGGGCCTGAGATTGTTATTGGAGGTGGGGTGCTATCAGTCAGATATACATATGTTGTGTTTGATATATACCCATCACTGTTGTTCGCATGCAGGTTAACCATTATATTCTGGCATAAGAAATTCAGCAGAACACTGAATGAATATGCGCCCGATGTGTTTGTTGTAAGGTTTGTGAATCCTGCTCCGCCCTGTGTCCAGTTATACCATACATTTGTTGCATTATATGCGTAAAATGTCACTGAAGACAGGTTTGCAGCATAAGTATTGTTTGCTGTTCCTGAATTGAATGTGGGTATTGCAGATGTAACAGTGAATGCTGTTGTTTCTGAGGAATTCTTGTTTCCTGCATTGTCTGATGCATTGACTGTCACCAGATATGTTCCTGCTGCAGTTGGAGCTGTAAGTGTTCCTACATATTTTCCTGCGCTAAGGCTGAGGACTGCTGTTGTAGATGGAGAATTATTCAGGTATGCAATTGCTGTTGATGCATTAAATCCTGACAGCGCATCTGATAATGTGGTTGAAATCTGTACAGACTGTCCTGGGCCAACAAGAGTCGAGCTTAAGCTGCTTATTACTGCAGAAGGTGCAGTCTTGTCAACTTTGACATATTTTGATTGGTAGGATTCTGTGTTTCCAAGTGAGTCGTTTGACCTGAATTGGAGTATGTTTTCTGTGATGTTTTCAGCTATAGACATGTTTACTGTCCATAATACCCAGCTTCCTGTTGTTCCGTTCCTGTACATTATCTTGTCTAGTGTAGCTCCTCCTGTATCTGCTGCAGCAAGGGTGACATTTATGTTTACATTATACCATGTTGCGTCTGTCGTGTCCACTGTCCCTCCTGCTGTTGTGACAATCGTGGCTGTTGTTGTCGGAGCTGTGTTATCAATAATAATTGTAGGAGTGTTTGTTGTTGTTGTTGCTCCTGAGTTGCTGGTTGCAATCACTGTCAAGACACCACCAGGGAAAGGCAATGAAACATTTATTGTTCCGTTCCATAGCATATGTGTTGAATTGATAGTAGATGTATTGCCTAATCTTTGCCCTGCTACTGTTACATTAGCAATATAACCTAATGAAGAGGAGGCGTTTACTGTAACAAAGACAGTGCCTTGTGTTTTTGAAAGATTAGATGTTAGGTTTACATAATTAATAGTTGGTGCTGCTGCCTGTATCGTATATTCAAATGCTTTTGAAGCTGCATTTCCTGCATTGTCTTTCACATAAGCAGTGATATTGACTACTCCATCTGGTAATTGTGAGCTTACATTGATGCAGTTGCTGTATTTTTCTGCGGTAGAGTCTGGTGAGCATCCTGTAAAACTAGCATATGCCAATGTAATACTTCCTCCTGTGTAAGTGAGGTTTACCTGGATTGTGGAAGTGTTGAGCACAGAGCCTGTTCCATTGAACGTCATATTCAATGTGGTTATATTGACAGAGACAGAGGACGCATTTACTGGATTAATTAATGTTATTATCGGTGTTGTATTGTCTGTGATATTATACTGTGAGAAATGGTTTACTGTAAACAGCAGTGTTCCAAGACCAGTACTATTATATGAATAAGAGGTGATTGTATTCACGCTTCCGTCAGTAGCTACAGTAGGCATTGATGTGAAAGGAAGCTTGTTCAATGTCAGCTTTGTTGTTGTGTTGAAAGCTAACAAGCCTGTTGAATTTACATATATATATGAAGGTATCTGCGGATTTTGTGAAATATTAACCACAAGGTATGTAGGAAGCAATGCCATCTGCTGACCTATTAATTGGTTTGTCATGTTCAATGATGTGAAGTTATATAGACATACCTGCTCAAAACCAGACCATGCATCATTTGCAAACGAGCCGTTCATCTCGACATATATCAGATAATTAACTGTATTGAAGTTTGTCTGAGTAGCCAAACTGGTTGTCGAGCTTCCGAACCTCAGCTGAGCTCCTGCCATAATTGGTGTTGTGAAATTATAAGGGATTATTACACCAGTCAGTACTGTTGTGTTTGTTCCGCCTGTGGAATTTGAAGCATTCATTGCTGTAAAAGTTATATTTTCGCCGATAAGAGGATTAAAGCCGGTAGTGCCTACTCCTGAGCTTGCTGCATAATTAACAGTGCAGTTAGCTGTAAAATTAGTAGCACCGATGCCTATAGGGGTTGTATTAACTGCAAGCACTGCTCCAGCTCCGCCTAAATTTGAACAATTTATAGTAAGATTTGTTCCTATTCCAGGATTAGCAGGATCCTCGCCCCAAACTACGCTTACATTAAATGTTACGGTCTGGCCGTCATAATAGAAATCATCAACACCATTGTCGACTATAACTCCTGCATAATAAGGGGCTGCAAGAACATAGCTCACGCTAGCAAGCATCATCAACACTGCAGATATCAATAAAATCAATAATGTTGTTGTGTATGTCTTACTACCTGAAGAAATATTTTTCATTTGTCTAACCCCCTTTGATTTATATGTCAGAAATTGCTTTTGATAACACTTCTGTGCTTTAGCTTGGAGATAATCTCAAAGCAATTTCTGAGCATGCTCAAAAACTGCATGCTATGTGGGCTTTAGCCCTCAGTTTTTGACACATCAAATGCCCATTTAGTTGATAGAATATAACCTTTCCACCAGTCTTTGATTGGTGGCGTGAATAACTTCTTATTCCCCCATTATATTTCTTTCTTAAGCTTAAAGAAAATAAGCTAATAAGCAAACCAAAATCAATAATCTACTCTCTG
>JAGVIO010000156.1 GCA_020056025.1 archaeon | reverse complement strand
TATCGGCAGCAAGGAAGAGACTATAAAAGAATTGAAAGAGCTTAACCCAGACATAATTGCTATTTCTTCAATGACTTCCCAGCATGAGCAGATTTATGACCTTGCTAAATCAATAAAAAAAGCAAGTGTTAAAGGTCTTGTTGTGGTTGGTGGAGCTCATACGACTTTTTTCCCGCAGATGATAGAAAAAGAAGGAATAGATATCATATGCAGGGGAGAAGGCGAGTATCCTATGCTCGAGCTTGCCAATGCAATAGATTCAAACAAAGATTATTTCCACATAAAAAATCTTTGGGTAAAAAAGAAAAGCAAGATAATAAAAAATGACTTTAGGCCATTGATTGAGGATTTGGATTCGCTGCCTTTTCCAGACAGGGATCTTTATTCAAAATATCCAGGGTATTTCAACAAGAAAACATTTGAAACATTTATAGTTACCCGTGGATGCCCTTTCCAATGCACCTTCTGCTTCAACCATTCTTTCAAAAAGCTGTATGCAGGCAAGGGTAAATTTATAAGGTTCAGGTCTGTTGACAGCGTCATAGAAGAAATAAAGCAAGTGACAAGAAAATTCAATTCAAAATCAGTTGGTTTTGCAGATAGCACATTCAATATAAACAAGAAATGGCTTCTTGAGCTGCTTAGAAGATACGATGAAGAAATTGATGTTCCATTTACATGCAATTTCAGGGCAGACCTTCTTGATGAGGATATTGTCAAGGCAGTTGCTGAAACAAGGAAATGCTCATTGATAAGGTTTGGAGTAGAATCAGGCAATGAAGACATAAGAAATAGGGTTTTGAAAAAAGGAATAACTGACAAGCAATTATTTGATGCAGCCAGATTATTCAAGAAATACAAGGTTAAATTTTTCTGTTATGCGATGATGGGATTTCCAGGAGAAACGTTGAGCAATGCATGGGACACGATAAACATGCTTAGGAAACTTAACCCGTATGGTGTTGATATTGGGGTATATATGGCATATCCGAAACTGGAATTGACAGAGTATGCTATAAGGCTCGGAGTCATGACAGAAGCAGATTATAGCAAATTAAGCAAAAATCCTTATAGGTTCTATATGAGTGTATTCAGGCAGAAAGATATAAAGAAAGTATGCAACTTGCACAAATTTTCAATTGTTGCAATAAAGATGCCATTTTTGGCTCCTTTGATAAGGCAATTGATAAAACTGCCGCCTAACCAGCTATTCAATCTGATATACCTCATTTCCCAGACCTATTACTGGAAAAAAGGCTCTGGCGCATCTCTCTCTAGAATCTTAAAAGAAGTATGGTACAATTTCAGTAGAATGGCTTAATAATTCAATCAGTTCTATTTTTTACCATATCTTGATGTGAGAATTATCCCCTACAACAATAGCATTTCCATGAGGGATTGCATTTTTTGTTTCTAATATTGCTCCTCTTCCGAAAATGCTGCTTATTATCCTTTCCTTTGTATCAATCCGGGCATCATCCAGAATTATCGAATTCTCTATCTCTCCTCTTTTGAGGGTTACATTATTTCCTATGGAGGTATAAGGCCCGATAAAAACCTCTTCGCCGATTGTGCAGTTGTCACCTATCACAACAGGCCCCCTTATCAAAGCGCTTTCTGCTATTTTGCAGTTATTGCCTATTCTAACTCTTCCTTGTATGTTTGGATGTATCAGATTTTCCTTTATGCCTTCTTCCAATTGCACATACTGGTCAAGTATAAGCCTGTTTGCAGCAAGCATTGATTCTGCATTTCCAGTATCTTTCCACCATCCTAAAACCTTTTCAAATCCAGTCTTATATCCTTGCTCTATCATCCACTGCATAGCATCAGTTACTTCAAGTTCATTACGCCAGGATGGCTTTATATGGCTTATTGCTTCAAATATTTCTTTTGTGAATCCATATATGCCAACTATCGTAAGATTTGTTGGGGGATTTTTTGGCTTCTCGAGCAGCTTTGTAATTACTTTCTTCTGCTCATCAATTAGCGCAATTCCATAATCCTGAGGATTAGGCACTTCTGTAAGCAGTATGCTGACTGAATTATTGCTGGTTCTGAAATTTTCAACAAAATTATTTATTCCTCCTTTGATTAAATTGTCTCCCAAATACATGACAAAATTTTCATCTCCTAAGAACTCTTTTGCAATAAGGATAGCATGCGCAAGCCCCTTGGGTTTATCCTGCTCTATATAAGTGATCTTGCAGCCCCATCTGCTTCCATCGCCTA
>JAGVIO010000023.1 GCA_020056025.1 archaeon | reverse complement strand
ACTTAAAAGTAAGAATAAGATTTATTAAACAAGAAGGCTTTAGTTTCTGTTATGTATGAAATCATTATAGGAAGAAGCGATGCTGACAGGGAAAAGCTAGGCCTTGCTGGAACAATCCTTCTTGGAAAACATTATGTAAAAATGGGGCAGGTCACTTCTCTGTCAAGCAATATATTCCTTGATGTCAACAGTTCGCATGTCGTATTCATATGTGGAAAACGCGGCAGTGGCAAATGCTTAACTGGAGATTCTTTAATTCCGCTTCAGGATGGCTCATTAAAAACTATAAAAGATCTTGAAAAAAATAAGCTAAACGTTTTTGGGCTTAATAACAAGCTAAAAATTGGGCTGCTTGAAAAAGAAGGATTTTACAAAAGAAAAGTTGACAAACTATTGAAACTAAAGCTTGCGACAGGAAAAGAGATAGGGCTTACCCCTGAGCACCCTTTATTGACTATAAATGGCTGGGCAAAGGCAGAGGATTTGAATCTGAATGAAAGGATTGCAACACCAAGGAACATTCCTTGCTTTGGAAATGAAAAATTAAGCAAAGAAAGGATAAAAATATTAGCTTACATCATTGCAGAAGGGCATATCACAAACAAGATTGTAAGGTTTACAAATTTTGATAAGAAAATTCAAGACGAATTTAAACAGATATTAGAGAAAATAGATTCGAATATTAAGGCGTCTGAATATCAAGAAGGGCAGTTTGGAATTGTCAGCAAGAAGGTCATGCATGATTTATCAGGTCTTAAAAGAAATAAAAAAGGTCAGTTTGTGCGTGAAAGTAAAATAATCCCTCAAAAGACTATACTGTTAAAATGGCTTATTTCTGAAGGCATTGCTGGAAAGAAAGCAGGAGATAAGTTTATCCCTGAAATAATATTCAAACTAAAAAAAGAAGATATTGCGCTTTTCTTAAACAGGCTTTTCAGCTGCGATGGCACAATTTACAGAAAAAAATCTAAGGATAATTTTTTCTGGCAGGTTTCTTATGCAAGCAAATCTAAGAAAATGATTAAGCAGATACAGCACCTTTTGCTTAGGTTTGGATTGGTTTCAACGATAAGGACAAGAAACATTAAACTTAATGGAAAGAGGTTTAGAAACTATGAATTGATTGTGCTTGATTGTGACAAGTATATTAATGAGATTGGATTTTTTGGAGAAAAGGAAGAAAGGCAAAAAAAGGCAAAAAAGGAGAACAAAACAAAAATAAAAAATCCTAATATAGATGTAATCCCTAAAGAATTATGGAATTATTATAAGCCAAAATCTTGGGCTGAAGTTGGAAGAAAGATTGGCTATGCGTTCCCAAAAGCGCTAAGAGAGTCTAAAAGATACAGTCCATCAAGGCAGAAACTTTCAAAGATTGCCATGTTTGATGAAAGAGAAGATATACGGCTTATTGCAGAATCTGATATATTCTGGGATAGAATCATATCGATTGAGCATGAAAAAGGCAGCTTTGAAGTATATGATATTTCTGTTCCAGAAATGCACAATTTCATTGCAAATGATATAATTGTCCATAACAGCTACACTATGGGTGTCATTGCAGAAGGCATTGCTGGCCTGCCTACTGAAATCAAGAATAACCTATGCACAATAATCTTTGACACAATGGGTGTCTATTGGACAATGAAGTTCCCAAATCCTGAAAAAGATATGCTTAAGCAATGGGGGCTTGAAGGAAAAGGGCTTGGTGTTGAGATATACACGCCAGTGGGCTATTATAAACTGTACAAAGAAAAGGGGATTCCAACTGATTATCCTTTTTCATTAAAGCCGTCTGACCTTGATTCAAGCGACTGGTGCGCTGCTTTTGACATTGAGGTGAACAGCCCTGAAGGTGTCTTGATTGAAAGGGTTGTTAATGAACTTAAGGAATCTGGCAGCAATTTTGATATCTCTGATGTAATCAAAGCTGCAAGGTCTGCAAAAGATGCAGAAGAGACCTCGATTAGGATGGTTGTAAACCAGTTTGAAAAAGCCATGGGCTGGGGGCTTTTTTCAAAAGAAGGGACAAAGATTGAAGATTTGACTTATGGAGGAAAGACAATAATCATTGATTTAAGCTGCTATGCAACACAGTCTGGAACATGGGGCATAAGAGCTCTTGTGATAGGAATAATCTCACAGAAGGTGTTTTTGGAAAGAATGGTTGCAAGAAAACAGGAAGAGAATATCTCTGTTACGAAGTCAATAAGATATTTCACTGCAGCTGAAAAAACCAAGATTGAAATTGCTACTCCTTTAATCTGGCTTATGCTTGATGAAGCGCATGAATTCCTGCCAAAAGACGGAAAAACAGCTGCAACAAATGCTTTGATAACTATACTTAGAGAAGGAAGGCAGCCAGGTGTTTCTTTGATATTAGTAACACAGCAGCCTGGAAAGATACATACTGATGTGATGACCCAGGCTGATATTGTGATATCGCACAGGATCACTGCCAAGATAGATGTCACTGCCTTAGGCACATTGATGCAGAGCTATATGCGAAAAGACCTTGATGAAGAGCTTAATGTCCTACCAAGGGTTTCCGGAGCTGCAATTGTCTTTGATGACATGAATGAAAGGATGTTTCCGATGAGAATCGCTCCAAGGATAACATGGCATGGCGGAAGTGCACCAAAGGCTGTTGAAGAAGCTGAAAAGAAAAAAGAATTCTGACGAAGTCAGATTGAAAATCTTATTTTTTCAATTTTACCGGAATCGGCGCATGAGTCATTGAAATGAATGCTGCGATGAACATCGTCGAGAAAAATATCAGCATTGTAACTTTCCATGACAGCTCTGTTATCATATATCCTGATATCAGAAAGCCAAAGATTGCTGCTAACATGAATGTTGCTTTTAACGGAACGTATTTTGACATTTTATCACCTTCTTTTATTGTTTATTGCTTTATTTAAATATAAACTTGTCTATTTTTGACTTTGCCTTTTCCCTTTCTTCCTGATGCTTTTCAAGGAACATATTAAGTTTTTCGATAAGGATTGCTTTCAGTTCGCCTGTAAGCAACTTTCCGCTTCTGTAATCTTTTTCTATTTTCTCAAGCGCAGCATCATCCTGCTCGAAAAACATCCTCAGATACTGGAATGAAACATCAATATCTGGATTTCCCCCTAACTTGCGGTGTTCTTCTATTGTTGTCTGGCCGCCTGAAAACGCGTACTTGTTGATCTTCTTTTTGACTTCCTCTGCAGTATCAGTCAAAGCAATAAATGAATTTGGGTCAGAAGAGGACATTTTTCCGCCGCTCAGGCCCGGCATGAAAAAGTGATAGGTTGAGCTTAACTGAAGCAGTTTTTCATCTTTAAATCTCTGGCTTATATCCCTTGCAAGCCTTATATGCGGATCCTGGTCAATTCCTACTGGAACTATTACAGGGCAAGCTCCTTCAAACTCTTTTAATTGAGGATGAAGCATGTCTGAAGCCTGAAGTAATGCTGAAAGCATTTTTCCTGGTGAAATTTCTCCGTAAACTGCCTTAAATTCATTGAAGGTTGCATATCTTGCCAATAAGTTTTGCAAACAGTAATATGTATTTGATTTTTCTGCGTCTTTGCTTCTTGCGCTTTGGAAGTATATCTCGCAATTTTCAGGCTTTAAGCCAAGAGCGATATAATTCAGGATGTATTGTTCTATAGCTATCTGCCTGCTATCCTCTAAGCTCTGGTTTCGTGCATTGTATGCTTCAATATCTGCAACTGCAATGTAAATCTTAGCTCCTAGTTTCTGATAGAATATCATCTGCTGCGCAAGCATCATATGCCCTATATGAAATTTTCCTGTGGGCATCAATCCAGTCATCATCACAAATTTCTTTTTGTTTTTAATTGCTTCAAGAATTCTTTGTATATCCCTGTGCGCGAATATTACTTTTCTTCTGAAAAGAACATTTTTATTGAAAATGTCTGGAAGTTCTTTTAACAGAGATATTCCAAATTCCTTAATCAGCTTGTCATAATCAATATTTCCCTTAACTTCCCAGGGTGTTACTATTGCATTTGTCATTTTGTTTAGTTTAATTCTTTGGTTTATATAGTTTGCTCTTCAAAAATGCTTCTTATGACTTTTATCGCAGCTTCTCTTTTCTTTGGAAATGCTGCGATGTTTATCTTAATGTGGAAACAGCTGCCTGAGTCTGTGATATAGCAGAGATTGTCATTGATCAATCTGTCTTTATCCAATCTTATGAAGAAGTTGAATTCTTCGTCCAATCTTGTTTCTAATTGCCTTAGGATCAGCTGCTTTGTGTCTGCTGACAAAAGAGATTTTAAATGTTTTATGAACTGGCTGATATGATTGTCTTTTGACAATGTTATTTCAAAAATGCTTATTTCCCTGTCATTGAAGCCTGTTGCTTTTGTATGCGTTAATTGCAGCTTTTCCTGCTCGAGACTGAATGGGAGCAGCTTCAGAAGGCTCTGCTTTATTGTTTCCTGATTTTCCTCTGGCTTGCAGAAGACCTTGATTGTTACTGAGTTTGTTATTTTCATAAGTTAATGCAATATGCTTTGTTGCGTAATTCTACTTTTTTCGTATTATGACATAGGCTTCTTTGCCTATGTGCTTTTTTAAGCAATCGATCTTTGCTCCGTTTCCAAATTTT
>JAGVIO010000109.1 GCA_020056025.1 archaeon | reverse complement strand
GATACAATCGCATCTTCTTTTACTTCATAATTATGGAAATCGTATTTGAAAACAGACATTGGATATGCCTGTACTGCTAAGATGGACAATAAAAATATTGCAAAATAAATTAAATATTTCATTTTATACCTCCTGAATATTGTCTGGACTTATTGGAAGAACTGCTTTGCATTCTTCTGTTTCATTAATTTGCAGGTTTGCTGGATTCTTAACTGTAACCCATGGTGCTCCGCTGAATCCCTGCCTAAAATGAGGGACTGGATCCTTGCTATAATACTGAAGGTAATTTGTGACTCTGGCAAAATTGTATGCGTCCAATAAATTTACATTCTTTTTTTCATTAATAAGGCAATTAAATGCCATAACTAATTCGTTGAATGCTTTCTTGCGCTGCTTTTCTGTATCACAGAAAAAGAAGCAGTCATCTTCATCTGCCTCAAACTTATTTTCAATTGTGGGGTAAGGCAACCTTAGGCTATTACTATCTTCAAAATAACTCTTATCTCCAAGGAATTCACGTGATGAAACAATATAATCATATTTAGGCAATTTTTCAGATTTTTTATATTCTATAAAAAATGGACTCTCAATATTAAGAATAACCTGTGCTCTAGATGTTTGAGTAAGATGAAGTATTGAATAAATTAGCACATTTAAATACTTCCATTCAATAGAAGGTTTCTCATTTAAATCATGCCATTCAATAGAATGAAGTTCAGGAGGAGTATCAGAAGGGGCATATTCTAAGAGATTATATCCTGATTTTTCCAATATTCTTTTTGCTTCAAGATCCTGAAAATCGCCTTCAAGATATGCTATTTTTGTTTCAGGCCCTGTATCTGTTCCATAAGACATCTGTTCTACAGCAGACATAATGTCACCTTCTATTCTGACAGCAGGGCTCTGCTCAACATCTGCGTATAGAAGGTTATCTTGTGCATAAGCAAAATTAGACAAAATAACCATATACAATAGTCCGAGCAATATTTTTTGGTTCATAGTCAAGCATACCACCCTTCTGGAAGAATGTCCTTTCTTGCACAATCCAATTGATACAATAAATGAAAATACCATCCTATCAGTTCTTTCTTATGGATTTTGAGTCCAATCTTCTTCTGGTCTTCCTCGTCTTCAAACTTGACAAATGGTGTTTCTATAACAATGACTCCATGAAGATGCTTCTGGAGCCATTGCACATTGTCTATAAATTCTTCTTCTTCCTTTTCAGACATGTCTTTTAGATAAACAAGCGGAAGTATCTTTGGACGCTTAAAATTAAATCTAGGATTTTGAAGTTCTTTTTCAAGACTTTGTATCGCCAATCTTGAAACTGCATCTTTTAACCCTTTAACAGGAACGTCTGTGTATTTTTGATATTCAAATTTATTTTTACGAATTTTTCTGAGGTACAAGCCTGCGTCAAAATCTTCATCCAAAATAAGTAAATACAGAATATCAAGATATTTTTGCATACAATCCTCTTTATCAGTTATAAGTCTTAGAAGAGAAGATATCAACGGCTTAAATTCCTTATCTAATCTACTGTCTTTGAGAATATAGAAATATTCTTTGAATTTTCCTTTTGCTATGCAATCGAATATACACCAATATATAATATTAAGGTCGGATTTGAATGGCGAATTCTTTAAAAGAAAATATTTATCTAATGAAAAATCAAATGAGAAGTCAATCTTTTTCCAATCAAAAAGTGTTTCTGGAGACACTTGTATTTTTTCAGACATTCTATTAAACAGATATTTTGGAATGTATGTACATTCCATAAGGTTTGCTAATAAAAACCTTTTATTTTCTGGTTTTGCCTTGTTCCAAAATGCTACAATTTCGTCTTCTGTAATCAATTTTTCTCTTACCTGGCTATTAATGAACCGCAAATTTAAGAAAAATTTTTTCTTATAATTGCGATAATATCCTACTAAATAATCTATATAATCCCTATCCTTTTTTCCAAATATTTTGGAAATATCAATTGGCTGTTTTATTTTAATAATATAAGCGAGATTGCACAATTCTTCAGAAATAGTATCTGCAGATTCTATTATTTCTTCAGAAGGTTCTTTTATTATCAGATCATCTATAAAGAAAATTACATTCTTGAAATAAACGTATTGCCCTTTTTCAAAACTATTAGGGCCTAAATATAATTTTGTTTCAAAAATTCCAAAATCCAACGAAATCAAATTTATCAGACCTTGTTTTTGGCAATTTGATATGCGGGCAACACCGGAATAATATCTATTATTCTCATCCTGGGGGTTTAGACGGATTTTACTTTCATCTGAAATAATAAGGTCTTCTGAAAGAACCATTACGCCTATTTTCAAATTTTTGTAAATGCCTCTATCTTCTCTTTTTATTCTGTTTTCATTATCCCATATTGTCAGCTTAAAATCTTTATCTATGCAAATGACTATCTCTGAACGGAATTCTGAATCTTCTTCAAATGCACACCCTTCTTCAATATCCAGTATTTTTGCTTTTATCATAGTTTTGTAAATTCATATTTTTGATTTAAATTTTTCTATTTCATCTATCATCTGCTGGATCCTGCCTGGTTGCCCGTCTATTCCATAAAGAGTATTAAGTACCTCCTTTAGTATTGATTCTATCTCGTGAGTTGCTCCAGCGTCCAAAATCTCTTCTATTTTTTCTTCTACTTGCGGTTTCATATCTTTCAGTTGTCTTAACCGGTTATATTCTGGTTCAATTATCCTAAAAAACTCTTTCTTGTCTGTTTCATAAATCATCTTAAACTCTGTGTATAATGGATTATTTCTGTCGCTCATAATTTCTGTCATCTCTCTTAAATTAAAAGGCAATATAAAGGAATCAGCTGCTTCTGGTGCTAGCATTGACATCTCCCTATCTAATGCTGCTACTCTACCATCTATTAATATTCCAAAGTTATCCATATGCGAATCGACATTCATGAAAAAATAATCAGTTAACATTCTTCTCTGCAGAGCTTCTTTCTGCTCAATAGTCAAATACCCTTTTTCAATTGCTTCCTTAATTTTTGCCAATGCCATATCATCGCCCATTGGCTGCCTCAGCAATTGATTAAAGCTTATGAATCCTGGAACTTCATCGATGAATAGGAATTCTCCTTCTAAAGTGTATTTTAGTGAATCGCCTTCCCGCGTATATTTTATAGTTGTTCTTGATATAACACTCTTTGGCAGCATCAGTTCCTTGCTTGGAATTAAACTTTCTATTTTATAGGTCAAATCCTCCATTCTTCTAAAGATTTCATATTCTTCTTCTGATGCGCCGCGACCAATTTTTGTTGTTTTTGCATATACTTTATTTGTCTTTCCTTCGCTAATAAATAAAAGATTATTCGTTTTTCCTGAGAAATATTTGAATGTGTTTTTTGGCAGTCCATTTGTACCAAATTCAATCATATTTCCTATATCATTTGCATATTTTTCTTCCAGCGTCTTTTTAAGAACTTCATCGCTCTTGCCGACAATACCTAATTTATATTTCAGCAATTCTCTTTGCGATCCGCCTGGCTTAATTTTGCCTGCTATTGCATTGCTAAGCTCATCCCCAAACTCCTTAAGCTTTCCTAGGCCTAAAAATTCATGATATATCTGTGATGCTTTCTCAAATTCCTCTCCTATCCAAAAATATTCTTCTCCTGCAATTTTGATGTGCTCTGCAATTTTCGGTTCGATTTTACCTTCTTTTACAAATTTGTCCAGCAGTTTTACGATAAGGTTTTCTTCGTCACTTCCTGCGAGTATGAATTTTTTGTATTCTGCAATGACCGTTGAAATGAATTGGTATTCTTTGTTTTCAATAGATTTACTAATTAAGCTTTCAAGAGCAGGCGCATTCCTTAATCTGATATGCATCTGGTTGTCGAAGATGCTTGATGAAAGCTTGTCAACGCTTTCCCTTGCGTAAAGCTGAGTAATATATTCCATTGCTCCGTCAATCTCCTGGGGCGAAGAAAATCCATCATTGATCATATCGACAATTCTTTGGTGGAACACTCCGTCTTTCATAAGCTTGGCATGGGCCATTTCGTGGAAAGTTACAAGATTGATCATTTTTTCAAATCCGTCATCAAAATTATTAATTGAATAAAGATTAAATATCATTTCTTTTGTATTATAAGAATACCATCCAATTGCATATCTATCTGGATTATCAATTATTCTAATTTCGCGTATCCAAGCATCGTCTATTTTCATTACTAATTTGCTTCGTTCAAGATTCTTAACAAATCGAGTATTCTTAAAAAGCACCGCAGATTTTGGATTGATATTTGCCTTCAAAAGATTAGTTCTAGGAAATGCACTTTTGAGCTTTAAGAGAGTATCTATATCTTTAAGTTCCCAATAATATATAGAATAGAGTTCTAGTGAATATTTAAATTCTGCATATCTCAAGCTTACATCTGCTTTGCTAACTGATTCTAATAGTTCATTGAATTTTATGTAACCTGCATCAAATTCTGCATCTTTAAGTTTTTTAAGAATCTCTTCCACTTCCTCCCCATTTTCATTATAAGTCTTTGCAATTATCCTTTTCAATGCAGATTTCTGCATATCATTCAATTCAGAAAAGCTGTCTGCTGCTTTTGAAATCTCATCCCAGTTAGATTTTAAAAAGGTGTATGCATTATCCAAGTCATCAAAACCCATCTGCAGGATGTGCTTTGGAGAAATTCCCATTTTTAGCAGCTCATCAATTTTCGTTAGTTGATTACTTCCAGCACTTAGTTTTGCAAGCGCATGCAAATCTTCAATCTTCAAATTCTTGCTGAGCAAAGAATTAAGCTTTTCAATATCCCTATCAAAATTGACATATAATTTGCTGACTGCTTCGATATCGTCAGCAGTAATTCCTTTGCTTCCTATTTTTGTATGCAGTTGCTGCAAAAATTTGTCTTCTATCTCTGAATTCTTTGCAAATACCTTGCTCTGTACAGGCCAATCCTCTCCTTTTATAATGGATTGTACTCTTTTAACATCAGGCACATCTCTAAATTTGAATTTGATAAGTTTTAATTTTTCAGGAGTAAGTTTGTAAGATATTCTTGCAGCAAGCCATTCAACCCTTTCAGCATTTATTGCCCTGCTGATGAATAATCCTGTATTTTTGGCAACTGTAATGTCAAGAGTTACCCCAAAAGATAATGCAATTCCTCCAACATTTGCCCAGGTATTAAGTTTTATTTCGTCTGTTTCATCTGGAACAGTGAAAAGCATAGACCCGCCTGCCGAAGGATGGAAATAGTACATGTATGATTCATGGGCTATATTTGAACATTCATCAGATCCTACGCACGCTGCAAAACCAACTGTTCCTGCTGCCAAGAGATAAGGAGTAATTGCAGCAAGGCATCCTAACGCAGGTGGTAAAAGCCCAATTGTTCCAGCTGCAGCGCCGCATATTGCTTCAAATGCTAATAAAAATAAAAATCCGCTAGTGAAGGATTCAACAATAGGCACGATAATATTGTCTATGTAAAATGCAGTGCTGCCTTTCCAATCCTCAAGCCCATTTTTGTATAGATCTGAAGTGATTTTAAGCCCGTTAGCCAGCCCTTGGTCGCTTGAACCATAAATCAAGATTGTCTCTTTTGGCTTATTCGAGATCAAATTCTTATCTTTATATATCATATAATCTCTAAAGAACATGCTATAATTTGTATCTTTAAGATCCTGATTATGTACTTCAAGGTCAACATTCTTTGCAGTGTTAAGCCCGCATTCTTTGATGTATGAATTAGAATCAGTATCACCAACAAATATTACTACGCCTTTAGAAGTAATAAGGTCGCCACATGTAATCTTATCTTTTATTGATACTACTTTTGGCTCGATTATTGTATTTTCATATCCTATCTTTTGAGAATTCAGAAGAGTTCTCTTGCTGAATCTTACTGTGATTTCATTTTTAGCTGCATCAATTGTCTTTGGAAAACTTGAAGAATTGTCAGGCAATACGATAGTTATATCCTGGATTACATCAGCTTCAGCGTGGTTTACTGAATCGCTTGTTAAAATTTTCCTGTATGGAACGTATGTAGCATCTGTCTGCTTTAAAAAAGGCGATTTTTGAGATTCCAATCCAACTAATCCATAGGGCAGGACATAATCATTGCCTAAAAGGATTACATTTTTGCAGCTTGGGCACCTGTCAATAGTCTCTTTTCTAATCTCGTCTATAAACTCAGTGACCTCGAAAGAACTTTTCAAATCAGGATTTATTACTATTTGTTCAAAATTGCTTGGTAAAAATAATCCGACTTTGTTTGCTAATTCTATAAATACTTGAAATATCCCAAGTATCTTTGTTACAAAATTAAGATCTTGAATACTTTGCTTATAGTTCTGAATATCACTGCTAACTTCTTCCTGCGACAATTGCCTTGTCATGTAATTGAAAGTGCTCCATTCCTTAAGATTTTTCCAAGGATATCGAGGATTTAATGAAGAGATATCTTCAACAACAGTTTTCTGAATCAAAGCATTTTCATACAATTTTGTAAACGTCAGTTTCAAATAATCAGAGGGCACAGATTCCTTATAGCTGTACCATTCTATCAGCTTGTCACGATTTGTAATAACCATATAATCTGGGCTTATTACATCTGCCTCTAAGTCATCACGTATCAGTACAGCTTTTCCGTTTGAGTAATAATAAGGCATAACTTTTGCCACAGAAAATTCGTAGTGGCCAGGGTTATAATATTCAATTACAAATTCTTCCCCTTCTTTAAGCAGTATATTGTCGCAGAATGTTGCCTGCACTTCTTGATAATTCTCTATTGGTTTTGCTAATGCAACTTTTTTAGATGTATAGCATTCTTGAAGTTGCTCTGCGTCCCTTGGAAGCAATTCTGTTCCATTTGTCCTCCTTATCTTGAAAATGGCAGGCAGATTATCTATCATTCCGTCTAACATAAGGAATGCCCCTCCGCTGAATTTAATCTCTTTTTGAGCAGTGAATACTAATGAGAATTTATCGTATGGAAGCTTGTATACCCTTGGAACACTAAATGCATCGTCAAGCCTAGTATCATAATTTATTTTGTAAAATGCAACGTCTTTGAACGAGCTCCAGCCTATACTGAATGAATCATACTTTCCAGCATCTTTGGGGGTATAGCTTCCTTGGAATATGCACCTTTTATCATTATCTGAATAAGTCAAACGAATATTTTTTAATTCAAGAGTCTGTTCTTTTCCCAAAGGGTCTTTGAACTTTACACTAATTGAATCTTTTGAGCAGCTTTTCAATGAATTGTAAAATATATTTACTGGGCCTTGCGAAACGATTTGCGGAGAAACTGAAAGTGTTTCATCTTTTAGTAAAATTTCAAATTGAAGCTTGTCAACAGTAATTTGGTCTTTGTTGTCTTTGACTGTAATCTTAAATAAGACAAATTCCTGCATTGGGCTTGGGCAGTAGGCATCTGTGCAGAAGTTTAATTTAATCAATTGCTCTGTTTGATTTAAATCTTCTAATTGGTATCCTATAGGAACAAACTTACCATCAATCAGAATTTCTGGACTAATCTCCTTGATGCCATCATTGTCTTTCAAAGAAACATGTAAAGCAACATCTTTCCTATTCCAGGTATATTTGTAATTAGAGCCATAAATATAGTTCCCTTCTGTTACACTTTTGAACTCTATAAATGTATCAAATGGATTGCAAGGCAGGCAATCCCCGCCGCAATCAACGTCTGTTTCGT
The DNA here is from genome assembly GCA_020056025.1 of archaeon. Classification (GTDB taxonomy): domain Archaea; phylum Nanobdellota; class Nanobdellia; order Woesearchaeales; family WJKL01; genus JAGVIO01. The sequence continues at coordinate 1,507 of JAGVIO010000109.1, read as the reverse complement.
TGCCATCTTTTAGGAGATCAAAGCATCTGTCAACAACATCGCATTTTTTTATGGAATCTGACTGTTTGGGCGTACATGTATCTCCAATAATGCCAGGATTAAACACACAACTTCCAAGAGAAGAGCATTCATTTTCCTCACAGTTAGAACTAGGACCATGTCCGCATAATGCACAATTGCTTCCATCGCTTATGACTGTGCTAGTTGTAGTTGTATTAGAATTACAACTACTGAATATCAAAAAACTAGTAGAATATACGCAATTATCTCCTAGGGCTTTGCATTCTTTTTCATTACATTTGTTTGCTACAGCAATGCCGCACATTTTACATTGATCTACATTAGTATAATCTGTTTTGCCGCTATTAGATTTTTGAAATGAATTTACGTCAAGCTCATAGAAATGCTGCTTAGGGACGCAATAATCCAAAAAGAAGCCATCGATAAAATTACAGTCTCCAAATGCTAAACAGTCCTCTTTTGTGCATGATGTTCCTTCTACGCCACAATATCTGCAGAATACGCCATCATTAACAGGATTATTATCATATTCAGTATTTGTGATGCACATATTTGTTACAAATTTACAGCCTGTCTTTTGAAGACAGCAGTCTTTATTATTTTTGCAGTCAAAACAAGAAGACTGCTTATAATTAAAATATTCCTTAATAGAATTTTTTGAAACGCAAAGATTATTAAGAACAAGCAAGAAAGGGAAATTTCTTTCTCCATCATAAAAGCAGTTTTCATCTTTTGAACATTCAGCAGAATTCTTCTGATTGCATAGGTAAGAAGAATTGTTAAAATCCGAAATAACGTCTTTTGAATAATACATGCATTTTGTGTAGTTTTTGCAGCCTTCATCAATTAATTTATCACCATTATTGTCTATTCCATCACAGATTTCTTCCTGTTTAGTAAAATTGAATGAAAAAAAGGGTTTTGAAAATGGATCTTTCTTGACAATGCAATCATTATCTATCAGCCCATCACAATTATTATCCTCTCCATCGCAATATTCAACTATGCCGGAGTTTAAGCTCGCATTGTTATCATCACAATCTGGCCCATTTATGCAATTATCTCCATAGCTGTCCTTATCCTTATCAATGCATGAAGGGATACACTTATCCTTATAAAAATCATATTCTGTGCCATCTTGGCAACATTTGTTTACCTGAAAATCGTTCCTATCACCTGAGCAATGATAGCCTTGCTGGCAATCATTCTTGGCAGGATTGCAGGAATCTGCTCCGGAAGAAGATTTGCTTGGCTGCTCAAAGGAAGATGCTGAAGAAAAAGGCATAGCTACTATAATAAGCATCAATAATATAGCCATGAATTTCACATGATTCATATACTCAAATTAAGGAAACAGTATTTAAATGGGCTTTGGAAGAATTTCCGAAAGGTTTACGGCGGAGAAGAATGAGGTTGTAAATTATTTAATTAGTGTTTAGATAGCATCAGAATGACTAGCTGAACAAAAGGAGTGCTCTAACAATTC
>JAGVIO010000107.1 GCA_020056025.1 archaeon | reverse complement strand
GTCATTGTCTTTTCCATCGCACTCTTCAAGAGCAGGCAGGACTTCGCCAACACATTCCTTGTAATACCCTCCCCAAACCCCATTCTGGCATGTCCATGTGCCTCCTTTGCACTCACCTATATTTTCTGTTCCAGCAGGCCCTGTGTAGCAAGGCTCAGTAAGAGGATATCCATCTTTACCTTCATCAATTAGCTTGTTGCAATTATCATCAATTCCATTGCAGACTTCAGTTGCTCCAGGATATACCTTTGCATTGTTGTCATTGCAGTCGCAGGGATCAGAGCAGCCGGCTATTGGATTTCCATTTGTATCGCAAGCATCCATTCCATCGTTATCTTTGTCTATGCATGCGCTGCCTACTTCAGCAATGAGCAGAGTCCTGAAATTGCCTTTTACCTCGACAAACTCAGCTGTTTTCCTGACAGAGATTTGTGGATTGGAGGTGGCATAGCCAGAATTAATCGTCTGTTCAGTCAATCTTATGTATGGGCCGTATAAAGGCCATTTGTCTGGAAACGGCTCAGAATATACCCATTTTGGGTCTGCTCCCTGTGTCCAGATCCAAATATATTTTGTAGACAAAGGCAGATAGATTATTTTGTCAGGTAAATAATTCTCATCTTTGTAAACCCAGTCAAAGAATGCTTTAGAATCGACTGATTGTGAAATAACATTGTCCCTTAACACCCAATACTTCTTGCCGTCTGGTGTTGGAGGCTGCACATCAATCCATGTCTTGAAAGGATTATCTACAGCAGGCATTGAAGTATACCATGTATCAACTGTACGGAAATAAGCATTCCAGCCAGGCTCCGGCCTGTACCTTGCAACCTGTATCAAATTTCCATTGTTGTTGTACAGTCTTCGGATATAAGCCCCGTCTGGAATCAAGCCATCTGCCGGAACAGCCTTCCAGTTATTGCTGCCGTCAAAAGAATATTGGAAAATATTGTTTTCTGGATTTGTTGGCGCAACTAATCTTACACAGCATCTTCCGTCGCAGTTGCAGGTAGAAGTTGTTGTCCTGCAGTCAGCGCATGCAACAGTCAAGTCTCCAAGACCGCTGACGCTTATCCCATAGCCAATGTTATAAGTGTTAGAAGCTTCACCGCATTTTACACTACCCTCAGGAGTGCTAGACAGATAACCGCATATCTTATCATGATTCACATGGCGGGTATAATCATTGACATAATTAGGCCCGTCATCAGGATCCTCGCCTGCAGTACATGTCTGGCCATATGCACAAAGGCTTCCGCAAATTGATGGAGTCTTCTCAAAAGAATATAAATCATTGTCTGAGTCTGTGCATCCGCATCTATCATTGCATTGGCCCTGAGAAAAGCAGCCAGTTGGGCAATCCATCAGCGGTTGCCAGTAACAGCAGTCCTCAATCATTCCGCATGAGCCATATATTGTGCACTCCTGCTCGCTAAAACAGGATTTTTTGGAAGACCCAGGTGTATTTTTGCAATAGTTATCTTCACAAGGCCCCCAATCGTGAGTTGGGCAATCAGGATAATCTGTGCATCTCATATCATATCGCATATCTCCCTCATATGAGCAATAGCCTCTTGGCCTGCAGTCAGTACAATCATTATTTTTAACACATTCCCAGAGACTGTTAGACATACACGCGCGCTCACCCCCTGTCATACAGCCGCAATTGCCTATAACTTCTGCAGAAACATTCATCATGCTGAAAAAGAATACTGCAAGAAAGCAGGATACTAAAATTAATGCATGCTCTGATTTTCTCATCCTGTTATTCTCTTTAAGCAGTTTAATCATAAATATTTCTTCCTCTCCCCAACCTTCTTCATCTTCTCTTCAATTGATTTCATCTGCTTGTCCAAAAGCGAGATATTCTCCTGGGCTTCTTTCTCAACCAAAGGCAGTTTGCTCTCCAGCTTCTTCTTCCTCAGCTTGAATTCTTTCTTCGAGCCAGGCTTTGCATATTTTGAAGGCAATTCTTTCGTGAGATATTCTTCTGAATTCTGAAGCTTGCCATCAATCTTTGAAAGCATCTTCTGCAATTCTTCAGAATGCTTATCAGATTCCAACGAAACTTCTTTCAACCTCAAATTAGCCTCTTCCTCAAACTTCATCCTGTTCTTCTCAAGTCTCTTTTTCAGTTTCTCAGCATCAACCTTTTTCTTTGCAAGTGTAAGATATCTTTCTCCCTGCCTTGCTAATTTTCCATCGCCAATCTCTTTTTCATATTTCTCAATCTTGCTCTTTGCTTCATCTTCGCCCTTCTGCTTAGACAGCCTCTCCCTTATCTCCTCAACCAATCCGCTGTTCTTTGCATAATAGCTTGCAGCATAGTTCTTAGCAAATTCAGAAGGCCATTTGGCAGACGCAAGCATTTCAGTTGCCTGCTCCTGGCTGTATCCATTCCTTACAGCAGTTGAAAGGAAACTGTCCAATTTCTGTGAATAATTCTTTACAGCTTCTTTTCTGCGCATTTCAATTGCTTCTTCCTGCTTTAGTTTTCTGACAGCATCTCTTCTTCTGAGGTCTTCATTTCTTACAATCTCCCTCTTCAGCTTCAGTTCAGAAGGCCCTTCGTATTTGAATACATGCCTTTCATATGTTTTTATTCCATAATATGAGCTAAGGGCAACTGCAATTAATATTAATGCAAACAGCCACGTCATCAGGCTTATAGACAATATGAATTCAAAAGCAGCTTTAGCAAATTCCACAGCAGATTGTGCAAACACGATAACTATCTTTGATAACCATAGGCTGCCTGATTTTAAAATCTCAAATGCGAATTTTCCGATCTCAGCAATTGACTGTATCACAGAGCTGTACACTGAGCCAATCAGATTGACAGCGCCGGCTATAGATCTTCCAATTATGCTGGCAGCATCTGCTATAAATCTTCCAGTCGCAAATATAGCTGTCTTAGCCATATCATAAACAGCGCTAACCACATAAGCAACTTTGCCATAAGCAGCAGCAATCCATTCTTTTGTGATCTGCCAGAATTCTGGCTTGACAGCAACAGGCACTTCAATGCAAGGCGAGCATACTCCGCCGCAGTCAACATCTTCCTCATTCTGATTTAATATTCCGTCTGAGCAGGTTTCAGCAGGCACAGCAACAGGAGCAACATAAACACAATCCATTTCAACATCTGGCTTTAGCAAAACTGTCCCGCAGCCATTTAGGTCAATGCAGTTTCTCGTCTGCTTTTCGTCTGAAGGGCATGTAACAGGCAGCCAGTCAGAGCATCTCCAAACTTCTTCGCATCCGCAGCTAGAAACTTCAGCAGGCTTTTCACCAGTAGGCGTAGTGCAGTAATTCCTGTCAGCGCATGTCCTTGTCTGCAGATAATTGACACATTCTGTCCATGCAGTGCAGTCCCAGATTGAAGTGCATGCTCTTCTACCGCCGCCTCCTCCTCCAGCAGCAGCCACAACAGGACAAGCTCCGCAGTCATAATTGCAGTTAGGGTTTACATTGTCATTTCCGCAGCTATTTGAACCAGCACAAACAGTATCTCCGCAGGCAGCATAAATGTTCTGCAATGTCCATGGTACAGTAAGCGGACTTCCAACAGGCATTCCGATTGTATAATTATATCCAGAATATCCTGCTCTTCCAGAATACAGATTCTCATTAGTTATATTGGCAGACAATGCATCAATAAGCACAACTCCGAACAATTTATTGTCAGACACATTTGATGAAGTGATGTTTGAATTATTGACAATTGAATTAAAGACCTTTGAATCTATAACAATGCATGGCCCATAGCATGTTGAATTGATAAATGTAGAAGGATCAATGTACAGCCCATAGCCAGTTGAATTGATGATAGTGCTGTTATAGCACGCTGTATTGTTCAGTCTCGAGTTCAATATTGTGCAGTTCACAGCAGTCACATTGATCAGCTCAGAGTAATTGACATCAGAATCAATGAGCATCTCTCCTGTGATGTTTGAATAATACACATCTGAATTATTTATTGTAGCATTCCAGATTATATCCCCTACAATTGTTGAATTTGAGATATTGGAATAATATATTGTCGAATCAGTTATTGTTGAGTTAGAGACATTTGAATAATATATTGTTGCATTTGTCAGATTTGAACCCAATACAGTTGAATTGGCATAAGTATACACAGTCAGATATTCTATCAAAGTCTCCCTGTTCAAAGAATAATCAACAGCAGCAGACGAAAGTGTATATTTCCCGTCAGAAGGCTGCCAAGGATATGTGAAATTCCCTCCTGTATCTTTTGTGGTTGCGTTATACAGTTGTCCGCTTGCATTTATCTCAACATATTGCACCATCTCATTGTCATCAGCAGATACAGTTACATTGTAAGGAGAATTGAACACAGTTCCGTAATCAGCAGGCAGCAGTATCGTCGAGTTTGGAGCAGTTATATCAACAGTGAAATTGCGCAAAGCAGACATCCCAATATTTCCGACTGCATCAGAGCAGTTCACATGCCATGAATATCTAGCTTCAGCAAGATTTGAAGTATAGCTTACATTTGCATTTGGCAGAACAGTTCCATTGTTATAAGCAGAAATTCCGTTCAGATAAAGTGTGCAGTTCATTGTGCTTGCATTGTTGTCAACCGCATTGAAGACAAACAGTACATTTGTATTCGAGGTATTGAGCAGATCAGCAGGCATCTCAAGAGTCACATTCGGTGCAGTTGAATCAGACCTGTATTCAACACTGTAATTCATAACAGCCATTCCTTTCACATAATCATAGAGGAATGCATGCCAGTAATGCAGCCCGTCGGCAACCTCAGTTGTCATGATGCAGCTAGGGTTTAAGATAGAAGTTATATTTTGGCAGTAAGCTGTATCGATGCAACCTGAGAAATTGACTGCAGTCGAATTGCAGACATAGAGATACAATATGTCATTGTCAGCGTCAGAAGCAACTGTTGTTATTGTTATATTGGCTCCTCCTTTTACAACAGAGATTCCGTCGTCAGCAGAGGTAAATATAGGCAGCACATTCGCATACATATTAGTTCCTGTTCCAGTTACAACATTCTCCAGCCCATCTGTGCAATTAACATAAGTTTCAATCAGATCGTCCATGAAATATCCGTCAGCAGCAGAGATATTTCCGATGAAAGTGCCATTCGAAGCAATCCCAAATACCAGGCTCATTGTCTTTGCAGAATATGCTCCGACTCCGTTCACCCTGTGCAGCAGCGTGCAGCCGATTGCCTGCCCATCAAGATCAGATGCATTCACAGCAGCAAGGAAAGTATGGTTAGTCAAATTTGTATAAGCCTGGCCAGAAACAGCAGTCAGCCTGTTTATCAGGACAATTGTCTGCCCTATTGTCGAATTGATATTTCCAGCTTCATCAGAAGCATTCCATCTGACATAATGCGATCCTCTCTGCCACAATGCAATTGTCTGTACGCTTCCATTTGTTCCAACCCATAATATGCTTGGCACACAAGAAACAGTATCATTGCAGTAATATGCAGTTACAACAGTTCCAGTAGGAATGTCATTTATTGTCAGATTGAGCGGATAGCCTGGCACTTGTATCTGGCCATTGAAATCATCGCTTACTCCTGGCATTGTCCAGTCAAGGCCAAATGTAACATCGATATTCTCAGAAACATTCTGGTCATTTCCAAATGAATCCTCGCAGATTATGTATTTTGTAGTTGAATTGAACTGCGCCAATGTAGCATTCCACACATTGCACCACACTCTTGTTCCTGCAACAGTGCATTCCTGTACAGAAGGCAGCGAGTCATAAACACTGTCAGCGCTTCCATACCTGCATCTAATCTGCGTCTCATTATAATCAACAATCACGACAGTATTGTTGTCATCGTCAATATCCCAGTATTTCTGCACAGTATCTCCTTCAACAGAAACTATGCTGCCTCTTAAAGGAGGAGTATTATCTGAAGTATAATTGCTCCATATCCTTCTTGTCGAGAATGAAGAATTGTCATACAGCCTGCAGTATATCGAATGGCTGGAGCTGTCATCTGCCCAAGGCGATGCAAAGCTGCAGGATATCTCAGGCTGTGAAGGAGTTGAATTGCACAGGTTCCAGTTAAAGTCAGTTTCTCCGCAGCTCAATGTAAGGTTATCCGCATCAAGATCATTTGCTCCGGCAGAGCTTACTGTTATTGTTGTATTGAACTTTGCTCCAGTAGGATCAACATTTATTGTAGTCCATGTCGGAACATCATTGAGATTATACACGACAACAAATGTGCTGTTTGTTCCAGTCAGCCCGTCTGTATCAATAGCAGTAAGAGTAATATTTCTTATTCCAAACCAGTTTGTATCAGCAGAGACATTGATGAGCTTGGTTGCATTGCTTATCATAATTGTCAGGTTCACTGTATCTCCACCATAGCTCCAGTTTATATCGCTTGCATTGGTATCTATATCATATACATAATTGCTGAGATTTGTTGAATCATTGAAAGAGTCTTCATCAAAAGTTATATTTGGAAGATTGGATACAAGAGGAGCAAATCCAGAAATATGTCTTGTTCCATTAACAGCAGTTCCATTTTCAAATCCGTCGTAAGGAACTGCTTCGCAGGTTATATTGTCCCATTTATTGCAGCCAGCTGCGCTGCAGTTCAGTGTCTGTCCAACCTCGCCTGCAATAAGGCCTGTGTTG
>JAGVIO010000161.1 GCA_020056025.1 archaeon | reverse complement strand
TTTACTGCTTATAGGCAAAGTGGAAACCGGACAAGGAACTCAGGAGAGTTACCAATTGATGATTGGCTGTAATTATGTCTATTCAATTTATGATGGTTCTAATGAGAGAATTCCATTTTATGACAAAATAAGTGACGATTTTGTTGAAATAATTCTCGAAGAAAATTCTTCTTTGGAAGTTGGAGTTTTTAATGGGCTTAGAATAAATCCCAAGACAGGAAGCCACGAACGACTTCCAAAATTAGAAGAGGATTTAGCAAGCCAATTTTCAGAGATGGTTTGTAAAAAATTAAGACAGAGTCCTATTGTAACCATTCCTATTCCCCCTGCTTTATCAAGGAATTAAGTTTTCACGCGAAGCATGAAGTGGAATTTCCCAACTCATTTTTCTATCAATAGTGAAAAATCAATTGCTAACAAACATATCCTTATTCTAAATCCAAAGGTTTTTATTCTTGAAGAGCATAAGCAGAAGGCCACAACCTACTGGACAGACGGGTGGGCAAAGGTTTTATAAGCAGAGAAAAAAGCAGAATGAATGAAAATAATTGCAATTAAGCATATTGCAAATGAAAACTAACTGTGAGCAATAAAAATGATTGAAGTGATGAAGCAGCCGTACAAGAAAGAAGAAGTAGAGAATATATTACATCCTGTTGTAAAGAAATGGTTCTTTTCAAGGTTCAAGGAATTCTCGCTTCCGCAATTATACGGCGTGATGGAGATACATAAGAGAAATAATATCTTAGTCTCTGCTCCGACAGGAGCAACAAAGACACTGACTGCTTTCTTAGCAATATTAAATGAATTGGTTGACTCAGCAGAAAAAGGAATTCTGGAAAACAAGATATATGCTGTTTATGTTTCTCCGCTAAAGGCATTGAACAATGACATTTCCAAAAACCTGCTTGAGCCACTGCAGCAGATGGAAGAGATTGCAGGCAAGAAATTCGGAATAAGAGTAGGGGTAAGGACAGGCGATACAACAGCATCAGAAAAAGCAAAGATGCTAACAAAGCCGCCTCATATCCTGATAACAACCCCTGAATCATTGGCAATTGTCCTTTCGTCAATAAAATTCATCAATCTTCTGAAAGATGTCCAGTGGTGCATAACAGATGAGATACATGCGCTTGCTGACTCAAAAAGAGGAGTGCATCTTTCAATCTCTGTTGAAAGGCTTGCAAGGATGTCGTCTCACATGGCAAGGATTGGATTGTCAGCAACAGTCGCTCCCATAGAGGAAATTGCAAAATTCCTCGTCGGATATTCAAAAGACAGAAAAGAAAATCCATGCAAGATTGTTGATGTGCAGTTCCTCAAAGAGCTTGACCTGAAGGTTATTTCCCCTCTGAAAGACCTTATCAATACAACACAGGAAATAACCTATGATGCAATGTACAGGATGATAGACAACCTTATCCAGTCTCATAAGACAACACTGATTTTCACAAACACAAGGTCTGCAACAGAAAGGGTTGTTGACCATCTGAAAGAGAGGTTTCCTAAGAATTATACTGAAAATGCAGAGCAATCAGATGCTGCTGGCAGTTCGCAAGTTCGTGCTATTGCTGCACATCACGGCTCATTAAGCAAAGAGCACAGGCTAAGTGTTGAAGAAAGATTAAGGCAGGGAAAACTGAAATGTGTTGTATGCTCAACCAGCTTAGAACTTGGAATTGATATTGGTGTTATTGATCTAGTCATTTTGCTATCATCCCCAAAATCTGTTGCACGCGCTTTGCAGAGAATTGGACGTTCAGGACATAAGTTTCATGAAAAAGCAAAAGGAAGACTGGTTGTACTGGACAGGGATGATCTTGTAGAATGCTCTGTGCTATTGAAATCAGCATTGGAAAAAAAGATTGACAGGATACATATTCCCACCAATTGCTTAGACGTATTGGCACAGCAGATTGTAGGCATTGCTCTCGAGGACAAAATCAACATAGAGGATCTTTACAGCCTGATAAGGCAGAGCTACTGCTACAAAGACCTGACAAAAAAGGATTTCATGCAGATAATAGACTATCT
>JAGVIO010000101.1 GCA_020056025.1 archaeon | reverse complement strand
GCATACAAAATGAGTTTTACCTGGCTTTTTAACATATAAAACATTTCCTGTGTCTCTTCTTTCATAAAGGGTATTGCAATTACTGCATTTTGCATCTTCAAATCTATGGTCTATGCCTCCGCATTCAATCCATTCTAATTTTTCCCCGCAGCCTTCTTCCAGATTTTTTCCTGTCATTTTATATCAATTATCTTTCCTGCTTTTCCTACGTTGATTACTGTTGTCTTTCCTATTTTTTCCTCTATGCCTTCTGCCTCATGGACATGAGAACAAAGATGAAGGTCTGGCTTGAAGACATCAATTGCTTTTCTTATGCCTGTTGATCCTGGAAAGAAATTAGTTAATTTTTCCATTGTTGTTCCTGTCGGATGCACATGAGAAATCATTATCTTTGTCTTTGCATCTTTTATTTTGTCATATCCTTTCTTCAGCATGTCAAATAGCTCTTCTTCTGACAGCTGGAATAAGCCGATGTTTGCGCCGCCAACTCCAAAAAAGCCAATGTCGCCTATCATCATAGAATATCCGTGCAGATTTGTTGCGCCATATAATTGAGCAAGAAAATCTGCTGTTGCTATTGTCTCATGGTTTCCTGGAATAAGAACAACTTTTTTTCCTTTCTTGACGAATGGGCCTAAAATATTGTCTATAGATGTCTCTGCGTAAGTAAGATCTCCGCACAAGACAACCAAATCTACATTTTCTTTTTCAGCTTTGTCAGCCAATTGCTGAGCAAGCCTGCTGTCTCCGTGTATATCGCCTGAAGCTAGTATTTTCATTTTAGTCCTTGCTGTAAATAAAACTTAAATGTTTTATTTCGTTGAATTCGCAAACCAATTTAATATTAGTCTGCTGTGTATTACCTAGTAAAAATGAACCATATATAATCAGGCAGTTAATATATCTGGTTAAATCAGGAACCTCTTTGTTTGAACGAAAAGTCAGCTGCTCTTCTTTTAATAAAAAATGATCACCTATAAACAAAGTTACATATTCTTGATGAGGCACTATTCTTTTTAATATTCCAGACACAAGTACTTCGATTCCTTTATCTTTATTTATAATTATAGATTTCAAAGCCCATTTCGCTGCTGCATCTTCTACTTTATCAGATATATTTTTTTCCACAAGATTGCAAAGAAATAGAGCTTTATAAACCTTTCTGTTTTTATAACTGATAGGTAGTTAATTTATTTAACGTTCTCTTATTTTCACTTCTTCTTTATCTAAATGGATTATCTTAGACGGCCTGCCTTCTTTCGGGCCTTCATCCAAAGCAAAAGAGATATGGCCTGAAATCTCTGGCTCAAGGTCATCAAGATTTGTCATGAAAGGCTTGTCTGTTATGTTGACAGAGGTTGTCACAATCGGAACATCTGCTTTTTCTGTGATGCCCCATATCCAATGAGCAGGAATCCTGACTCCCAAAGTTCCGTCCTGCTTAGGAACTACCTCTTTTGCTACGCATTTTGGGTTTTTCAGCTTCAAAATCAAAGTCAATGGGCCTGGCAACTGCTTAAGCCATTTCTCTGCTTCTGCTGTCAGAACACAATTCTTTTTTATCCATTCAAATGAAGGAGCAATGACTGAAAAAGGCTGATCCGGCCTTTGTTTGATTTCCCTGATTTTTTGGACAGCTTTGCTGTTTGTTGCATCGCAGCCAATCCCGTAAATAGTGTCAGTGGGATAGATGAAAACCTCGCCGTTAAGAATCCTGTCAACAATCTCCTCTCTCTTCAATCTCGCCTCTTGTTTTGTGATTATTTGCATATCCCAAAAATCATTCCTGCCTTTATATATTTTTTGTTTAGGCTGTATATAGAATATATAGATATTCATCAGAAAAATATTTAAACCATGCGCTATTAGATTTTATCATGGTGAATGTAAAGGAAAAGATTGAAAAAGGGTATATCCACACAAGGACAATCATCGAAATGGCAGGAGTGCCAAAGGAATATATAGAAGAAACCCTGAAAAAGTATGTTGAAAATATCAAAGCAAAAGAAGATTATATTGTGCTGAACACTGTTTTTGAAGAAGCAGAGGAGACAGAGGACAAGCTCTTTTTGGCATTTGTCGATATTGAGATGCTGGCAAAAGACATGCCTGCCTTAGCCGGGTTCTGCTTTGATTACATGCCTAGCTCAATAGAGATAATAGCTCCTGAAGAGCTTAAGATCTCAAGGCTTTACCTGTCGCACATAATGAGCGACCTCCAGGGAAAACTGCATAAGCTTGACTTTGGAATAAAGCAGATAAATGAAGAAAACCTTTTTGTCAAAAAGAACATACAGCAGCTGCTAAGGAATTTTGTTTTTGTCGTGATAGGAAAGAACGGAAGAGATGCTGCAGAGATCGCTGCTCTTGCCGGGATGGAAGAGAAAGACATGCACAGGTTCCTTGAAAATCTTGCCAAGCAGGAGATAATTCTGAAAGAGGGAGATTTGTACAAACGTAAAAATGCCGAATGAAAAACAGAAGATTGAGGCTTTGCTGTTTGCATCTGCTAGAAGGCTGAATGTTGAAGAGATTGCGCAGTTCACCTGCTTAAGGGATATTGACAAGATTAAATTGTGCCTGCAGGAGCTGAAAGCAGAGTATGATGCAGGAGCAAGCTCAATGATGATTCTCAATGAAGGAGATGTCTGGAAGATGACTGTCAAGGACCATTACCAGCCTATTGTCAGAAGGGTTGTTTCGCAGACAGAACTGGACAAGCCGCTTATGCAGACACTTGCTGTTGTCGCATGGAAATATCCTGTTTTGCAGGCTGATGTGATCAAGATAAGGCACAACAAGGCTTATGACCATTTAAAGGTGCTTGAGAACATGGGCTTTATCACAAGGCAGATGTTCGGAAGGACAAAGAAAATCACTCTGACACAAAGATTCTTTGAGTATTTTGATCTGCCTACTAAAGAAGAAGCCCGCGAACTGTTCAAGGGAATAATGCCTGAATACATCCAGAAGAAAATAGTAAAGGATGAGAAAGACATTGATGAAGCTGAAAGGAAGATTGATGATGCCAGGCTGAAGAAAGCAATGCTTGAAGAGCAGAGAAGAAAAGAGAAAGAGCAGAAAAAGGATGCTGTTGAAAATGCAGAAGAGAAAGAAATAAAAGAACCTAAAGAAAAGACAGCTGAAGCAGAAGGAAATGTAGCAGAGAAAAAAGAAGAAAAAACAGAAGCAGCAAAAGAGAGTGCAGAAGAAATGCAGAATATTACTGAAGAGAAGAAAGAGCTTGCTGAGCTTGAAGAGAAAGAAGAGGAAAAGCTTGAAGAAGCTGAAGCTGATATAAAAGAAATACAGAAAGAGGAAGATAAAAATGTTTATTCTAATGTGCCCGAAGTGCAGGCATCAGATGAAGTACCAGAATCTGAAGCAGGATCTGAAAGGAAAGAGTAAGAGATGCGTCTACTGCGGAAGAAGCTTCAGTGTTTTGAAGAATCTGGTGAAGAGAGTTTAGCTGGCTTGGGATATATCAGGCTGACAATCTCTTTGCCCTGCCATCTTCCTATGACAAAATAGCCTGCTTTGATATAATGCTTGAGATCATTCTGCTGCTTTCCAGACAAGTCTGTTTTATTGAATGCAAAAAATTTGTTCTGCGACCTGGCTGGCTGCATAAACTTTATGAACAATTCATGCATTCCTTCAATTCCAGTAACTTTTGCTGCAAGCAGTGCAGATCTTAATTTCTCTTTTTCAGCTGTTGTGGCATATGCACTGGACATCTCATTAGTATGAGGGGTAAAAAAAGTGCAGGGAAAGTAATTATTCTGCGGAATTTCTTTGACATCTTCTTTTTTATATTCAACAATCGTGTCAAGCTTTTGCGGCAAAATTTCTGTTTTCGGCTTTGGAACTGCCACTGTGCTTGATTTATAAATTATCTCTGTCTTTTGCTGAAGATTTGCCTGAGCTGGCTGGATTTCTGCTTTCTGCTGCAGAGGAGGAATTTTCTTGTATTCTGCAACAGAGTCCATAACTCTGCTGAACAGGCGTGCAATATCTTTTGTATATTCCTTGCTCTGGCATTTCTGCTGGTCAAGCTGCTTGCGCGTATTTTCAGAAAGCTCGCTGTACAGAGATTCAAGTATATTTGCAATAGTGTACAGGTAAACAGTTTCTAACTTGGCTGGGATTTCCAAAGAATCTAGCTTTAGGTTAGTGTCAAATATATGCAAAGCAGACTCTAAGCTATCCTTATTCAATTTAGCTTGTTTTAATTTTGCTTTAAGCAAATGAATCTTGCAGTCGATTATGGTCTCCAATCCTTGGGCAGCTGTTTTGCCAGCGGATGGAGGATTTTTGGCATCGCTCATGGGTTTGATAAAGGGCAGAGCCTATATAAACCTTTCTGTTTTAGTTACTTATGAGTAGTATAAATTATAGAGTGTTTGGGCCTTTGAAAACAGCTTTTTCAGCTGCTATAAGGCCATTCTGCAAAGCAAAGATTTATAAACAAAAACATGCTCTTTTTGGGTGTAATTTATCGACGGAAAATGGCAGACAACGAACCTCTCAAAAAAGAGAATATTATACCTCAGATAATCGAAGAAGAGATGAAGAAATCTTATCTAGATTACTCCATGTCTGTCATTGTCGGAAGGGCTTTGCCTGATGTTCGCGATGGCTTAAAGCCTGTCCACAGAAGGATTCTTTATGCGATGCAGCAGATGGGCATGACTTATAACAAGCCTTTCAAGAAATGCGCGAGGATTGTAGGGGAAGTTTTGGGTAAATTCCATCCGCACGGAGATATTGCTGTCTATGATGCTTTGGTAAGGATGGTGCAGGATTTCAGTTTGCGTTATCCTCTGATAAAAGGGCAGGGAAATTTTGGATCGGTAGACGGGGATTCCGCGGCCGCGATGAGATATTGTGTTACTGGAGATAGTCTTGTATTAACAGACAAAGGGTTGATACCAATAAATAGCATAACTAATAAAAGCGAAACGCCAATTAATTTGAATGTCCTATCATATGATGGAAAAAAGAATGATGCGACTAGATTTTTTAATTCAGGAAAACATAAAACAATAAAAATTGAGACGAAAGCAGGATATTTTATTGAAGGGTCTTATAATCATCCTATTCTTACATGGAAAGTTGGCCCAGATTTTAAGCCAATAATTTCATGGAAACTTCTGGAAGAACTTAAAGAAGAAGATATTGTCCTGATAAATAGGAATCATAATCTATTTTCTAAGGAATCATTAGATTTACGAAGACATTATCCAATGAAGGGATTCAAAAATGAAATTAAATTGCCTTCTAAGATGAATGATGAATTAGCATTTCTTCTCGGAGCACTTGTAAGCGAAGGAAGTTTCCATAACAAACAGATTCTTTTTAACAATAAAGATATGACTTTCTATAATAAAATTAAATCAATCATAGTATCGCAATTCAAAGGAGTACAGATATATGAGAGAGATGTGAAAGGAGATTGCAAAGAATTAAGCATATATGAACAAAAAATAGTTTTATTCTTGCAAAATCTAGGTTTTAAAGCTTCCAAGGCACATGAAAAAGAAGTTCCTTTTTCTGTTTTAATGTCAACAAAAGAGAATATTAAGAATTTTTTAACGGGCCTATTTGAAGGTGATGGTAGTGTTCAATTGGCTGTTGACAAAAGGCATGGCGGAAAAAGTGTACAACTCACTTATGATTCAAAGAGTGGCAAATTGATTGAACAATTAAAAGTTATTTTATTGAACTTTGGGATTATAAGCAACAAACCTTATGTTGATAAAAGAAACAATTGCCTAAGATTGTTTTTATCATCGTATGAAAATATATTCCGTTTTAAGCAAGAAATAGGATTTTTTTCAAAAAGAAAGAATGAGATTCTGAAGAATATTGAAACAATAAATTCCAGTAGACTAAGTAAGACTGATTTTGTACCTTTCTTGAACGATTATTTAAGACAGAAATATTGTTCCACTTTTATAGACAAAAATAATTTTGATAGGTATAATTCATTAAAAAAGAATTATAATCTTCTGGTTAAAAATATTGATAGAGAAGATAAACAATTAATAGATTGGCTTTTGAAAAATAGATTTTATTTTGATCAGATTGTTGAAATTAAAAGAAATAATGAATTGAAAGAGGTATATTCCATCAAAGTAAATAGCAACTGCCATTCTTTTGTTGCAAACGGTTTTATCAACCATAACACAGAAGCAAAACTCAACAAGATTGCCGAAGAGATGCTACTTGACATAGATAAAGAGACTGTCAAGTTTGTTCCTAATTTTGACGGAAGCCTTGAAGAGCCTTTGTTCCTGCCTTCGAAAGTCCCTAATCTTTTAATTAACGGAAGCTCTGGAATCGCTGTCGGAATGGCAACAAACATCCCTCCTCATAATCTTTCTGAGGTTGCTGATGCGACAAAATTCCTTATTGACAATCCTAATGCTTCTGTTGAGCAATTAATGCATTTTGTGCATGGGCCTGATTTTCCCACTGCCGGAATTATTTCTGGAAAAAATGGGATCAAAAGTGCATTTACAACAGGAAGAGGAAGGATTGTTGTAAAGGCAAAGACTGAGATTGAGAACAAGAACAACAGGCAGAATATCATTGTGACTGAAATCCCTTACCAAGTAAACAAGTCAGAGCTGATTGAGCACATCGCTGATCTTGTGAAGGATAAGAAGATAAATGACATTTCAGACATAAGAGACGAATCAAACAGAGAAGGCATAAGGGTTGTCATCATGCTGAAAAAAGAAGCAATCCCTGAGATTGTCCTTAACCAACTGATGAAGCAGAGCAATCTTCAGACTACTTTTGGGGTGATAATGCTTGCTCTTGTCAATAATGAGCCTAAGGTCCTTAATCTGAGAGAGCTGATTATGTATTTTATCGGCCACAGGAGGATTGTTGTAAGAAAGAGGACTGTATTTGACCTTAAAGAAGCAGAAGCAAAAGCGCATATCCTGGAAGGATTGATTATCGCCCTGCGGGATATTGATGCAACAATAAAGATGATAAAAGAAAGCAAAGCTGCTGAAGAAGCAAGAGCTGTGCTGATGTCTGAGCTTGCTATAACTGAAAAGCAGGCGCAGGCAATACTTGACATGAAACTGCAGAGGCTGACTGGGCTGGAGCAGGAAAAGATAAGAAATGACCACAAGGAAACAATGGAACTGATTGTTGATTTGAAGTCAATACTTGCTGATGAGAAGAAGATCCTGCAGATAATAAAAAATGAGCTTGATGAGATCAAGAAGAATTACGGCGATGCAAGAAAGACGCAGATAATCCACGAAGAAGAAGAGGAGATTGTTGCAGAAGACCTTATTGTGCCTGAAGAGATGGTCATATCCATAACTCATTCTGGCTATTGCAAAAGGCAGGCTGTTGATGTGTATAAATCCCAGAGAAGAGGCGGCAAAGGCATGATTGCTGCAACAACAAAAGATGAGGATTTTGTTGAAGATTTATTTGTTGCAAATACCCATACTCATGTGTTGTTCTTTACTAATAAGGGAACAGTCAGATGGCTGAAGGTATATGAGATACCAGAAGCAGGAAGGACTGCAAAAGGAACTGCTATTGTGAATTTGCTTAGGTTAGGTGAAGGCGAGAAAGTAACTGCTTATGTTCCTGTTGTAAACTTTGAGAAAGGATATCTGTTCTTGAGCACAAAACAGGGGACTGTAAAGAAGACAGACATTTCAGAATTTGCAAACCCAAGAAAATCAGGAATAATCGCAATTGGGCTTGATGAAGGAGATGAACTGATCAGCGCTTTGCTTACAGATGGGATGAAAAATATAATGATTGCTACTAGAAAAGGAATTGCTGTTAGGTTTAGCGAAGAAGATGTGCGTTCTATCGGAAGAAGCGGAAAAGGCGTAAGAGGAATAAATCTTGAAGAAGGAGATGAAGTTGTAAGTACTGTAATTGCTGATGACGGAAAGACTGTTCTGACTGTTACTGAAAACGGTTATGGCAAACGTACTGATGTTTCTGAGTACAGGCATATCAATCGCGGCGGAAAAGGCGTTACAAACATATTATGCTCTGAAAGAAACGGCAATGTTGTTGATGTGAAGATTGTCACTGATGAAGATGATCTGATGCTGATTAGCCAGAAAGGGATTGGAATAAGGACTTCTGCAAAGGATATTTCTGTTATTGGTCGTGCTACGCAGGGCGTTAGGATAATGAAGCTTGAAGAAGGAGATAAGGTTGCTGCTGTTGCAAAGGTTGTGAAAGAATGATAGAAAATTATTATACTCTTTTAATAGCTCGCCTAAAAAAATATATAAAGATAGATGATGGCGAGGCTGTTGTTTTATGCCATTCTTGCAATCTCTTTCTGCGAAATCTCTCCTGCAAATTTTTGCCATGCTTTGTCACAAATTGATTTCCTTAACTTGTATGCCTGAAAAGTTTTTGCATATGCATGCCATCCTTCAATCACATTATAGATATTGTCATAATCCAATTTTCCTGAATCGTGCAATTTGCACATTTCTGCCAGTTTTCTCGTGAATTTCATTATGTTTGATTTCTTAAGAAGCTTATAATGATAGAAGCATCTTGTCCCGAGAAACGGTATTCCTTGGCTTAATTGAATTATTTTTGATTTGTCTGGGTGAAGCCCAAGCAAAAGGCTTTGGTTGAGGAAACTGCTGATTTGCCCTTTGTACTTTTCCAATTGATTTTTGCTGCTGTGCAATATCACAAAATCATCAACATACCTTATGTAATATTTTGCTTTTATTTTGTGCTTTACAAAATGGTCTAATTCATTCAGGTAAACATTTGCAAAGAACTGGCTTGTTAAATTGCCCAAAGGCATGCCTTTCTTAGCATGCTCAGAAAGGCCAGCAAATCTATGATTTGCG
>JAGVIO010000127.1 GCA_020056025.1 archaeon | reverse complement strand
TGTATCTACAGCAATTGGAATCATCCCTGGATTGTGGGGTGTTAAAAGAAGCCTTTCAATGGGCTGTTTGCTTTTGCCTGTGATTTTGTTTTTTGTGATGTGAAAAAGAAATAATTTTAAAGATAGCCTCGCCTTAACTGCATTCATGAACAAAATAGGCTCGGTGAGCATTCCAAACAAAATAGTGCTTGCTCCGATGGCAGGAGTAAATGACATTGCGTTCAGGCAGCTGTGCAAGAGATATGGGGCTGGATTGATCTATACCGAAATGGTAAATGCAAATGCTATCTCCCGGGCAAACAAGGCAACTTACAGGAGATTTGAATTTTCTGAAAGCGAGAAGCCGATTGCTGTGCAGCTCTTTGGAGCAAAAAAAGACTGCATAATTGATGCTGCGAAATTCATTGAAAGCTCAGGAGCAGATATAATTGATTTTAATTTAGGATGTGCTGATGTCAAAGTGATGCAGCAGGGAGCAGGGGCTGCTTTGCTGAAAAGGCCTGCGAAGATAGGAGAACTGATCTCTGCAATTGTTGAAGCTGTAAAAATCCCAGTGACTGCAAAGATAAGATTAGGCGTAAAGAAAAACCAGGGAATTGAGTTTGCAAAGATCATAGAAAAAGCAGGAGCATCTGCAATTGCAGTGCATGCAAGGACAGCTGAACAATTCTATTCAGGAAAAGCAGACTGGAATGCTATAAAAGAGATAAAAGAAAATGTCTCTATCCCTGTGATTGGAAACGGAGATATTGTCAAGCCAGAAGATGCAAAGAGGATGCTTGATGAAACAGGCTGTGATTTTGTGATGATCGGAAGAGCTGCTATCGGAAATCCGATGATATTCAGGCAGATAAATGATTATCTTAAAACAGGAAAATATGAAAAGGTTTCTGCAAAGCAGAGGATTGACTGCTTTTTTGAATTTCTGAAGCTTGCTGAAAAGCACAAAGTCAAATATGATGCTGTGAAAAGGCATGCGCTGGCTTTCACAAAAGGACTGCCTAATGCTGCGAAGTTCAGGTTTGCATTGTCAAAAGTCAAGGATAAAGAAGGTATAATCGTGATTGTTGAGGATTTTAAGAAAAGATTATTGTTATGACTTTAGAGTAGTTAAGAACAGAAAGGTTTATATATCCAATTCTTGTCTTAATCAGAATATGCTCAGCAAAGATGTCATTGAATGGGTCAAGACAGGGAAATCAAAAGGTTATTCTGAAGTTCAGCTTAAGGGAATAATGGGCAGCCATGGATATAATGAAGCCCAGATCGGCAATGCTTTTGATGCAGCAAGAAAGAAGACAATCGAAGAAAAGCCAAAAAACAAATATCTGCTGCTGTCTGCTCCTTTATTCTTATTGATATTAGCTGCTTTTTCAACAGTGATCATTGTAAATCAGGGAGAAAGCATTTCTTCAGAGCTGCAGAACAGCAGCTCTCTTGTCGGAAGCAGGGGAGATGAGTTTAACAGGACTGATACGGATGCAGAGAAAGAGATGAAACTTGCTTCTGAAGAGATAACAGACAAAGAGATATCTGACGCTGCTTTGAGATATGCTGAGATAAAGCCTGCAACAGGAGTGATGCACGCAATCACAATCTATGATTTCATCGGAGAGCCTCAAAACCTGAATATACAGAAAGGAGACACTGTAAGGTTCATAAATGACCAGCGAGAAAAGCATACAATCGGAATAAGGGAACTTGTCAATGGAGAATTTGAAAAAGGAGCTATAGACGGATATAACACTATATCTACTGGCGACCATTATGATTACACTTTCAATGGGCCAGGGACATATCTTTGGTTCAGCAAGGGAAATTTCCCAAGGACAAGCGGAGAGATAAGGGTTTTTGAGTAAATAGCAAAATTTATAAATAGCCTATTGGTTTTTCAATACAACATGGGATCTACACTATATACAAAAAGGCAATACCACAGAAAGAAAAAGCCAAGGCCAGGAAGAGGCAGAGAAAAAAGGCCAAAGACTTTTGCTACAGAAGCAAAGGCAAAGGCATATGCAGCTGCTCAGAAAATTGAGAAGTATGAGATAACTATGCTGCATGAAGGCAAATTCAGGGTAGATCCACTATAAATATTTCTTATGGCAAAAATAACAGGCAAAGAAAGCATAACAGAAGTTGTGCAGAAATATCCGCAGACAGTTGAAGCTTTCTTCAAGCACGGGATGCATTGCTTAGGGTGTGTTGCTGCTCAGTTTGAAACTTTGGAGCAAGGATGCGAAGCGCACGGCATTGATGCAAAGAAATTGATTGATGACATCAATAAGATGATTGGCAGAGAAGCAAAGCCTAAGAAAGCTGCGAAGACAAAAGCAAAATCAGCTAAGAAATCTTCAAAGAAGAAAAAATAAGGTAAGTTTTAAATACGATTCTTTCTTTTTACTCTGCAAAGAGGTGTATATATTTGCTTTCAGACAATGCTCTAGAAATCCTGAAAAGAAGATATCTTCTTAAGAATGACAAAGGAGAGCTTATAGAGACACCTATGCATCTGTTCAGGAGAGTTGCGCATGCTGCTGCTTCTGTAGAGAAAAATCAGAAATTAAGGTGGCAGAAAGAGCATGAATTCTTTTCTTTGATGAGCAGGCTTGAATTCCTTCCAAATTCTCCTACATTGATGAATGCAGGAACTAAGATCGGGCAGCTTTCTGCTTGCTTTGTTTTGCCTATTGAGGACTCTATTGACAGCATTTTCTCTGCTCTCAAAGACATGGCAAAAATCCATCAGAGCGGAGGAGGGACTGGATTTAACTTTTCCAAAATAAGGCCAAAAGGAGATATTGTGCATTCTACAAAAGGGGTTGCTTCCGGACCTGTGTCATTCATAAGGATATTTGACAATGCAACTGATGTGATAAAGCAAGGGGGAAAAAGAAGAGGAGCTAACATGGCAATCCTTGATGTTTCGCATCCTGACATAATTGAATTTGTGATTGCAAAAAAGTATGGATTGCTGCAGAATTTTAATTTATCTGTTGCAGTTACAGACGAATTTTTCAGAAAAGTTGAGAAAAATGAAGAATGGCATCTTGTAAATCCAAGAAACGGAAAGGTTGCAAAGACAATCAATGCAAGGCAATTGTTGGATCTGATTGCTGATCTTGCATGGCAGACAGGAGATCCTGGAATGCTTTTCATTGACGAAATAAACAGGAAGAATGTTTTGAAACAGATAGGAAGGATAGAAGCGACAAATCCATGCGGAGAGCAGCCTTTGTTCAATTATGAGAGCTGCAATCTTGGCTCAATCAATGTGTCAAAGTTTGTGGATAAGGCGCAGATTGACTGGAAACGATTGAAAACCACAATAGATTCTGCTGTTGAATTCCTTGACAATATAATCTCAATCAACAATTATCCATTGCCTGAGATAAAGCAATTGACTCTTGCAAACAGAAAGATTGGATTGGGTGTAATGGGTTTTGCAGATATGCTGATAAAACTGAAGATTCCTTATAATTCTGCTAAAGCAGTTGAAGTTGCTGAAGAACTTATGAGATTTTTGACAAAAACAGCAAGAGAGAAATCTTCTGAGCTTGGAATTGTCAGAGGAGATTTCCCTAATTTCAGGAAAAGCGAATTGCACGGAAAATATAAGCACATGAGAAATGCAACTGTTACAACAATTGCACCTACTGGAACAATATCAATGATTGCAGGATGCAGCTCTGGAATAGAGCCTTTATTTGCTGTTGCTTATGTAAAACAGATATTCTCAAAAGAAAAGTTTGTTGAAATCAATTCTGTATTTAAAGAGATGCTTGAGCAAAGAAAACTGAACAAAAAATTGCTTCTGAATGAGATCCTGAAAAAAGGAACTGTCAAGGGAGTACATGATCTTCCTGGAGATATGCAGAATCTGTTTGTTTCTGCGCATGACATTGCGCCTGAATGGCATGTCAGGATACAGGCTGCTTTCCAAAAATATACAGACAATGCAGTCAGCAAGACAGTAAATCTTCTGCATTATGCAACAAAGAATGATGTAAAGAAGATATTTTTGCTTGCGCATTCGCTGAAATGCAAAGGCATCACTATATACCGTGACAAAAGCAGGAAAGAGCAGGTGCTTGAAAGATGCGTTGAGTGCAGGATTTAGATAGAAATAATTAAATAGGCAAAGAAGTATGAAGAAACAGGGAAGAATATGAAGAAAGATTTGCATAAGAAGAAAAGGCTTGGCAAAAGAACTGTTAAGAAAACAGCTGAAAAAACAGTTCATAAGAAGAAAAACCATGTTCTCAAAAGAATGAGGAAAAGCCTTTTCCTGATACTTTTATTAGTTGCTGCTGTGATTGCATTGGTCTTTTATATGGTTGATTCTGATTCAAAAAAATTAGACAGGTCATTAGACGCATTAAGAGCAGGAAACCTTGAAAAAGGGCTTGAGCTGTGCAACAATGTAAGGATATATTATTACTCTGATGTCTGCTATATAAATTATATCGGGATGAGGATAAACAACAGAGAGCCGTTTGAAAAAGAGATATGTGATAAGATATCAAGCAGGCGGGATGCTGAGAAAGAGATGATTGGCTGTGGTTAGCCATAATATTTATTTGTGGACAGGAAATGGAGCAGGAAAAACAACATCTGCATTAGGGACTGCTCTCCGTGCTGTCGGGCACAGGCAGAAAGTTGTGATTGTGCAGTTCATGAAAGGCAGGAAGACAATCGGCGAGTATAAGATAATGCAAAAGCTGAAACCTTATTATTCTATCTATCAGTTTGGAAAGAAAGAGTTTATTCGGCCGATAACAAAACCTTCTTTGCATGACAAAGAGCTTGCGCAGAAAGGAATTGAGTTTGCAAGAAAGATTGCAAAGACAAAACCCAATCTGCTGATATTAGACGAGATTAACCTTGCAGCTGCAATTGGGCTTGTTAAAATTGATGATGTCATTGATTTGATTAATCATTGTTCAAAACATTCTATTGTTTATCTGACAGGAAGGTGGGCTCCAAAGAAATTAAGGGATGCTGCTGATTTTGTGAATGAAATCAATCTTCTGAAATCTCCTCGCAAATATCCTGTGAGAAAAGGCATTGAGTGGTAAGTTATTTTTTCTTAGCCTGCCAAAAAAAGATTATAAAGAAAGATGTTGGCAGGGTGGATTTGAAAAAAGATTTACCTCGCCAATTTCCCTCTTTTTCATTTGCTTAAAGGCGAGCCAATAATTTATTTTATTATTTTTGCCAATTTTTTATTTAAAAATTTTAATAATTTTCTTTTAGTGAAAACAGATTTTTACTTTGCAAGCAAAATAGCCTTAATCGACTAAAAATGTAAAAAGAATGTCCTTTTTTCTTAAAACCAAACAAAAGGTAAAACGCGTCTTCACTTTTCAATGAACTTTTAGTTGTAATAAGATATCTAATTTAAAAACTATATATTTTAGTTTGAGCATATTTAAATACTAGTAAAATTTTCTAAAACTAATCAACCAAGACCCCAGATGTAGGGGTACAAGGCTGAAAGATACTGACAAAACACAATATTTTGTGTGTATCTGGGAGTTGTAACACTGCTTTTTATATATCAGATGATATACTATAGCTAGTGGTATCTCTCTTTGAAGGTACTATATGTTGTGTGTCATAAAAACAGTATATGGGGTGTTAGAAAAAATGAGATGTCCGTTCTGCAATTCCGAGCAAACCAAAGTCGTTGATAAAAGGCCAACAGAAGATCTTGGAGTCAACAGGAGAAGAAGGGAATGCGCTCATTGCGGCAAAAGATTTACGACATACGAAAGGATTGAAATTGATAATGCTGGCCCACTTCAGATAAAGAAAAGGGATGGTTCTATAGCTGATTTTAACAAAGATAAGATAACAAGGGTAATATTTGAAGCTGCAAAATCAGTTGGCGGCAAAGACAGGGCAGAAGCTGAAAGACTGGCTGGAAAAGTTGTGGATATTGTAAAGGCAAATTTCAAGGAAAAAATCCCTGGTGTTGAAGATGTGCAGGATGCTGTTGAAAAAGTCCTTATTGAAGAAGGGCATGCAAAGACTGCAAAAGCATACATCCTCTACAGAGAACAGCACAAGAAGATGAGAGAAGCAAAATCAACTCTTGTTGATGTGCAGAATACAATCAACAGCTATCTTCACAGGTCTGACTGGCAGGTAAAAGAAAACAGCAATGAAGCTTTCTCTTTCTCAGGACTGCTGCTTTATACAGCAGGAGAAGTAATGAAGACCTATAACTTAAATGAGATGTATGCAGGGCCTATTGCAGAAGCCCATAAAAAAGGATATATGCATATACATGACCTAAATGCAGGAGTGATAGGCTATTGCGCAGGATGGAGCCTGAAAAATCTTCTGACACTAGGATTCGGAGGAGTGCCTAACAAGGTTGACTGCAAGCCTGCAAAGCACCTGAACACTGTAATCCACCAGATGGTCAATTATATCGGCTGCCTGCAGATGGAATTTGCAGGAGCACAGGCATTTTCCAGTGTTGACACTTTGCTTGCGCCATTTATCAGAGCAGACAATATGGGCTATAAAGAAATTAAGCAATGTATACAGCAGCTTGTTTTCAGCCTGAATATTCCTTCTCGTTGGGGATCGCAGTATCCATTCTCTAACTTAACATTTGACTTGACTGTGCCAAAAGACATGGCTGGCCAGCCTGCGATTGTAGGTGGAAAAGAGATGAGTTATACTTACGGAGACTGCCAGAAAGAGATGGATATAATAAATAAAGCATTCCTTGAGGTCATGCTGGAAGGAGATGCAAAAGGAAGCGTATTCTCATTCCCTATCCCGACATATAACCTGACAAAAAATTTTGACTGGGACAGCGAGAATGCAAAGCTGCTTTTTGAGCTTGCTGCAAAATACGGAACACCTTATTTCCAGAATTATATCGGCAGCAACCTTGATCCAGGAGCTGTAAGGGCAATGTGCTGCAGGCTGAATCTTAACCAATTGGAGCTGATGAACAGGCCTGGCGGAATGTGGGGGCCTGGTGATTCAACAGGAAGCATCGGAGTTGTAACAATCAACATGAACAGGATAGGCTATGAAACAAAAACAAGGGATGCCTATTTTGAGAAACTGAAATATTATATGACTCTTGCAAAAGAATCCCTTGAGACAAAAAGAAAAGTTGTTGAAAGAAATCTTGAGAACGGGCTTATGCCTTTCACAAAAAGATACCTAGGGACATTTAACAACCATTTCTCAACAATAGGACTGTGCGGAATGCATGAATCCTGCCTTAATTTCATCGGCAAAGGCATTGAGGCAGAAGAAGGAAAAGCTTTCACAATAGAAGTGCTTAAGTTCATGAGGGATGAGATAAGGAATTTCCAGCAAGAGACTGGAAACCTGTACAACCTGGAAGCAACGCCTGCTGAATCTACTTCGTACAGGTTTGCAAGGCTTGACAAAAAGATGTATCCTGAAATAATAACTTCTGGAAAAGACGAGCCTTTCCTGACAAATTCAACGCAATTGCCTGTTGATTTCAGCGATGATCTGATTTCTGCATTAGAGCACCAGGATGATATCCAACCTTTGTATACAGGAGGAACAATGTTCCATACTTTCCTTGGAGAAAGGCTCATGAACGGAGAAGCTGCAAAAAGGCTTGTCAAGAAAATAGCGTACAACACAAGAATGCCTTATTTCTCTCTGACACCTACTTTTTCAGTATGCAAGACACACGGATATATCAAAGGCGAGCATTTTAAATGCCCTGACTGCGGCAATGAAGCAGAAGTGTTTTCAAGAATTGTTGGATATTACAGGCCTGTGCAGAACTGGAATGCAGGCAAGACAGAAGAGTTCAAGTTCAGGCTGGAGTTTTCAGAAACAAAGGCACTGAACAATGAATTTAAGAGCAAGATTGAGATGGCTGCGCAGAAGCAGGGAGAATTATGCGCTGAAAAAGAAGTTGCTGCTGAAAAGCCGATGGAGATAGAGGTCAGTTTTAAATAATAAACTTTTTAATCAGAGCATTGATTTTGGGGGATTGAGATGACTGTAAAGAAGTATATGCTGTTTTTTACGCCAATGTGCCCGAAATGCCCTAAGATAAAGGAGTTCATGAATACAACTTCCTTAGAGAAAGAATGGGTTGATGCTGCAACAAAGCCTGGATTGCAGAAAGCCCGTGAATTAGGTGTTGGGGGAGTGCCTATGGTTATTTTCTTTGATGAGAATGGAAAAGAGGTTTCAAGGGCAAATTCATTGGAAGAAGTGAAAAGAGTCATAGAGAACAAGACATTGGTATAGGGTGTTTTTATGCTGCCCATAAAAGGATTCCAAAAGACCTCATTAATTGATTTTGCACCATATACTGCTTCTACTGTTTTTATAGGAGGATGTAATTTCCGCTGCAAATTCTGCCATAATCCAAGTCTTGTGCTGAAGCATAATGAGATTCTTGGAATTTCTGAACAGGAGATATTGGATTATATTTCTATGAAGAAGAAATGGATTGACGGAGTCTGTTTGACTGGCGGCGAGCCCACTTTGTACCCTTCGCTGATAGGCTTTATCGAGAAGCTTAAGGCATTGGGCATGCTTGTCAAATTGGATACAAACGGGACAAATCCTGAGATGCTGAAAAGATTGATTGATGACAAACTGGTTGATTCTGTCGCAATGGATGTCAAAGCAGACATATTGAGGTATAATGAGATAACTAATATGGAAGTTGATGTTGACAAGATAAAACAGAGCATAAAAACAATAATTGATTCTGGGATTGCACATGAATTCAGGACAACTGTTGTTCCAGGGCTTGTTGAGAAACAGGACATAAAGCAGATTTCAAAGATGCTTTCAGGAGCAAAGAAATTTGCAATACAGAATTTCAGAGGAAATGTTGATTTGATTGACAACAGCCTTAAAGGAATAAAAGGATTCTCAAAAAAAGAGCTTGAAGAGATGAAAAAGATTGCTTCTGAGTATTTTGAGGAAGTTGAAGTTAGGGATTAAGATAAGACTTTGTTTGAGATTTTAGTTTTTTATTAGCCTGCCTTTGAGAGACTGGAAGAGAGAGGCTGGCAGGGTTGATGAATTTTGAAGACAATTGCAAAGCACAATAACAAAGCATATCTTAAGAGATATTTCTATACAATGGCGGGATTTTACAAAGATATGCTGAATTACGAAAGCCATAAATATCTGTACAGCCTTACGCATGAAATAATAAAAGAGGCTGCATATGGCTGAATAGAAGACATTTCAATTTCTATCCATCGTAATAAATTTAGTTAACAAATTGGCTGAGCACTGGACACCGCTGTCCAGTGGAAAACACGGATTATAAGCCCTGTAAAGGCATTCTACGCAATTTTCCTGAGCACTGGTCACTGGACAGCTAGCCTCCTAAGGTATATAAACAAGGAAGGCTTATTACAGAATGATGGAAAAGATCAATGTTTTGGATAAGGAAATATCTTTTTACAGGCAAAATGAGGAAGATTATATCTGCATCACAGACATGGCCAAGCATAAAAACCCTGAAAGGACAGACTATATAATCCAAAATTGGCTCAGAAACCGCAATACTATTGAACTGCTGGGCTTGTGGGAGCATCTTAACAACCCTGACTTTAACCCCATCGAATTCGATGGGTTTAGGAAAAAATCAGGATTAAACAGTTTTGTCTTGACTGCCAAGCAATGGATTGAAAAGACAAATGCAATAGGATTGATTTCCAAATCAGGAAGATATGGCGGTACTTATGCCCACAAGGATATTGCATTTGAGTTTGCATCATGGATCTCTGTAGAATTCAAATTATACCTTATAAAAGAATTCCAAAGGCTGAAAGAAACAGAGCAAAAGCAGATGGGCTGGAATATCAAGAGAAACCTTGCAAAGATAAATTATAGGATTCATACTGATGCAATAAAGGAGAACCTTATTCCAAAGGAATTGACCAGCAATCAGATTAATCAGATTTATGCCAATGAAGCAGATGTCTTAAATGTAGCATTGTTTGGGGTTACAGCAAAGGAATGGAGGGATTTGAATCCGGATAAGAAAGGGAACATGAGAGATTATGCAAATGTTTCGCAACTGATTTGCTTGTCAAACTTGGAAAATCTGAATGCATTATTCATAAGCGAAAATATCCACCAATCCAAAAGGTTAGTCAAGCTTAACAAGATTGCAATTAACCAGATGAGGCTGTTAACAGAAGATATTACAGTCAAGAAAATGATAAATATTGTAAAGAAGTAGCAAGGCTGTGACACAAAATGGAAAATTACAGGGATAATGCAAAACTCCAACCATTGGTTGGAGAAATAAGTTGGGTTAAAAATATAATATTAAGATTGGCGAGCTAAATCATTTCTTCACATAACTTGCATCATATATATCCATGTCGTCAAGCATGTCCTTTTCCTGCCATCTATCCTGCCATTCCTCAATATTCGCCTTCTGTATCTTTCCGTCCTTGTCCATGTAAACCAAAGTCTTAAGGCCTGCATTTATCATCATTTTCTTGCAGATGAAGCAGGGAGTTGCTGTTATCAGTTTTTCTTCGCCGCCAAAAATCCTTATTCCATAGAGATACATGTCTGCGCCAAGCAGGCTGGAATTTTCCCTTGCTGCATTTATTATTGCGTTCTGCTCTGCATGAACACTCCTGCATAATTCATACCTTTGGCCTGAAGGGATATTTAATTCTCTCCTCAAGCAAGAGCCTCTCTGATAGCAGTCTTTTGTCTTTCTGGGAGAACCTACATAGCCTGTTGAAATTATTGTGCCGTTCTTGACAATAATTGCGCCTATCCTCACACATAGGCAATTGCTCCTTCTTGCGACTTCCCTTGTTATGTTCATGAAATAATTGTCCCAGTCTGGCCTTTGGTTTTCTGTCATTTTATCCTCCCTAAAACCTCTTCAATTTTTCTGTAAAAATATTCTTTTGTGCTGTCGTTAATTATCAGATAATCAGACATCTTCAGGCACTCTGAAAGATTAGGAGAAGAGCCTGTGCCGTGCATCTGCTTATTTTCCTCTTGCTTGAACTGCTCAAGAGTCAATCTGTCTTCTGGCTTTTTTCGCTCCTGAACCCTTGCATACCTTAGCTTGACAGGAGCATCTACTCCAATCACGATAAAGCCTTTGCTTTTCTTAAGAGCTTTTATTTCATCAGGATGCCTTAATGAATCAACAACTGCATTTTCTTTTTTTTCAGAGACAATCTGCTCAAGAAGCCTTTTTGCAATCTCACCATTTCCGTATTGGGATCTTATCTCATTTCCAAGCTCGACAAGGTGGGGGATTGTTATCTCAATGCCTTTTTCCCTCAATTGCTGCCTGAGATAATCTGAGCAGGAATAATAAGAGAATCCTTTCTGCTTAAGATATTCTGCAACAGTGCCTTTGCCTGAGCCGGATGTGCCTGTAAGACCTATTATCATCAGGCATGGAAATGACAGGCAATTTTTAAATGTTTGCAGGAAAGTTACGGAAGAGTTTCATTCAAGAGAATATACAGGCTCTTGCTCTGTCTGTTTCTGTTCTGGCGAATACGGAACAAGCTTTGCGCCAAGGAGCGAACATTTAACTAGCATGTTAAGATAGGATATCCTTTCGTCCTTTTCCTTGTCAGTCAGATTATTGAAATACAGACTAAGCTTGTACTGGTCTTTTATCTTTTCAACTGAAAGAGAGCAGGCAAGCTCGTAAGAAGGGTTTGCAGCAAGTATGTGCGCATCATCGCCTGAGAAATGGCATATTGACGGATGGATATGGTGCGCAAGCCACTCCCTGATATGATCTATATCCGGGGATGATATGGCTGTGCCACAAAGGTATCTCCAGCATATATTCCAGCCTGTCTGGTATCAGCCTGTTTTCGTTTGACATAGAAAACGTGAGGAAAGAGGTTGTTTTTAAAGTTTATGATTATAGGTATGTGCATAGCTAATTTTTCATATTTCTGAGATTTTTATTTGATCTATATCTTACAGCACCGAAAAGTATAAATATTAGTTAGCTACTTTGTA
>JAGVIO010000228.1 GCA_020056025.1 archaeon | reverse complement strand
CAAAATCCTGAACAAGCTTTCTTTTGCAACATCTTCAAAGAAAAAGACGCAAAAAGAGATATGGAAAAAGATAATAGGGAAATCTTTTATGACAAGAAGAGAGGCTTTTGCTGTGATTGGTTTTTTTAAGAAGTTGCTAGGAATACGTTAATCTATTTTCTTTTTGGTATCCTGTTAAGCATGATCTGCGTGCCGTCTTCTCCATGCTCAAGAACAAGCTCTTTACTTTCCTGCAGCTGAATTTTTGCATCTAAACTATCAGGAATGATCATAGGCTGGCTAGCTTCTTGCTTTGCTTGTTCGTTATTTGGCTTTTGCCTATGCTCATAAATCTTTTTTGCACGGGCTGCATATTCGTTTAAAAGCGGCTCTCCTAAAAAGATTTTTGGCAAATTTCCGTTTGACATATCATTATTTATACTATCAAAAATCTTATTGATATCTTCAACTCTAAGCTGGTATTTTGTTCTTACTTCTTCGTAGTTAGACATATAATATAAGAAAGAATAGACGTTTATAAATGTTTGTTCTTTTTATCAAAATATTCTTTAACTCTTTGATTTATAGAAGGCTTTGCAGCTTCACCTAAAGCATAATATGTCTTTTCAACTGTCTTGCCCCAGCTGTAGTTTCCTTGCTCTACTTTTACCTGGCTAATTTTGAACTCTTTTGTATTTATGCCTTTGTTGAGATGGTAATAGATACTTCTCATTGTCACTTTTGGAAAAATGTTCATGTATACTTTGCAAATGTCATAGCCATAGCCTTCTTTCATGAAGTAAAGAATCTCTACTATATTCTGCCTGATCTGTGATTTTAATGGTCTTCCTCTTGGCATGAATTGAGAAAAGATGAAAAGATTTATATGCTTTTCTATATTGAAAAGAAATATGGTTAAAGAAACCCCCCATGATTATAGAATCAAACTATTGAAAGAAGAATTAAGTTTATTCAAAAAATATAAAGTCAAAAAGATGTTGGAAGTATGTTCTGGCGATGGAAGAAATATTGCCGAACTTACAAAGCTTGGCTATGAGGTTACTGGAATTGAAAGTAAGTTTAATGCTCAGTTAATGGGGGGAAATGTAATTGAACATCCAATATATGAAAAGAAATTTCCTTTCAAAGACAAATCTTTTGACTGTGTTTATTTATATCAATATCTGAATCATAACTACAAAAATAAGATTGAAAAAGTATTCAAGGAAATATATCGTGTGCTTAAAAAAAGGGGCTTGTTTTCAATAAAGATTTCTGATATCGAGCAATTTAATCTTAAACATATTAAAGGAGATTTATATGAAGAATGTGATCCAGAATTCCCCTCTATAAAATATAGAAAAATTGCTCCGCAGACATTTGTTAAGCTTTCCGGCGAAGAAAAAGGAATACCCCATTATGGATTTTATCAAGACGAACTGGTTGAGTCATTAGAAAAGATTGGATTCAAGCTGATAAATATTAGAAAAATAAGATGGAATCTTGTTGGCAGTTTTCAAAAATGAAAAAGATATTTCTTTTATCAAAGCAAGATGTAAAGCTGGCTGCCTATGAGATACTTAGCCTAGAAGATGGCAGTCATGAGCTTATCGACAATTTGCTTGCAATTGATACCAAGTTCAATGATTATTCAAGATTAGCCTATACAAAAGCAGTTTATGACTTGCTGTTTATTGCAGATGAAAAAAATCTAAGAAAATCAATCGATTCTTTTGACTGGCAGAAAATATATAAAAAAGATTTCTGTGTAAGAAGATTTGATGTTTCTTTTTCTTCAAAAGAGCTTGGCTCAATGATATGGCTGAAGCTGAAAAAGCCAAAAGTCAATCTTTCAAATCCTGCGACTGAGATGCATTTTATCAAAGCAAAAGGAAAAGTATTTTGCGGATTATTGAAATATTTACAGAAAGAAGATTTTGAATCAAGGAAAGCTCATAATAGACCTGAACTTCATCCTAGCTCTATGCATCCAAAACTATCTAGAGCATTTATCAATCTGACTGGAATTCCATCTGGAAAGATTTTATGTGATCCTTTTTGCGGTTCAGGGGGGATTTTGATTGAAGCAGGATTGATTGGATGCAAAACTATTGGATATGATATTGACAAAGAGATGATTGAAAGAGCAAAAGCAAATCTTTTGCATTATAAGGTTGGGAATTTTAATCTTGAACAGAAGAATGCTCTTTTGATTGATAAGAAAATAGATTATGTCGTATCTGACCTTCCTTATAGGAGGAATACAAAAGCAACTGAGCTGAACAAACTTTATCTTGGATTTTTCAAGGTTCTTGAGAAAGAGCTTGGAAAATGTGCTGTGCTCGGCTTTCCTGATTTTATTGATTACAAAAAATTGATTTCAAAAACAAAACTTAAGATTGCTGCTGAATTCTCTTATTATCTGCACAAAAGCCTGACAAAGAAGATTGTTGTTATAAAAAGAAGATAAACTTCTTCCATAAGTCTTAAATATGAATTATTACATTTGGGTTTTTCATGGAACTATTTGACAAGAAAGATGCAAGAAAGCCAATGACTTTTCTGGAGAAACAGCTTTTCAAGGAAGCAGTTATCAGGGAGTATAAGCAGAGCATAAAGACACCTAACAACCCTATGCAGGATTTCTTTGGATTATTGAGGAAGATTGCTCCGATAAACATTGTGATTGGATTGTCTGCAACTGCATTGCTTGTCTATCTGAGAGGATGGAAAGAGGTTTTTGGGCTATTGGTTACTGGAATTGTCTGGGTAAGCCTTATATCAACTGCGCTTGCTGCATTGTCAAAAAAGAAATAGGTTTATATAATCTGTTTTATTTCTTCTATACATGGCAAAGATAAAATTGGTGTTGTTGGGCATTGGAATTGCATTAGTGCTTGTTTTTTTCATCGGTTATGGCATAGACACTTTCTATAAATCGCCCAAGTGGGAGAATTTCTGCAACATCACAAAAGATTATTCAATGCTGAATACGCAGGAATCATGCGAAATGGAAAATGGAAGATGGATGCCTTATGCTGCTCCTGAAAAGCCTTTGTCTACAACAGACCAATTGTCATGCACAAAACAGTCTGAGTCTGAAGGAACTGTGATACTGTCATGCATAAAGCCAGCTGAAGAGATTCCCAGAGGATACTGCGATGCAGAGTTTAACTGCGCCCAGGAATTCAGGGACGTGGATTCTATGTATAACAGGAATGTGTTCATACTTTGCATGATATTCGGGCTTGCTGCTGTTATTGCCGGAACTTATCTCAAGCTTCTGTCAGTAAGCGCTGGAATAATGGGCGGAGGATTTTTGGCAATGTTTTACGGCTCGATGAGATACTGGTCTGAGATGAATGAATATTTCAGGTTCTCGATACTTGCTATCGTACTGGCTGTACTGATTTGGGTCGGATATAAGAAATTCAAGAAATAAAAAATAAGTTAGAAAAAATTATCTTTTATTTTTCAGTTTTGCTTTCCTAAGCTCTTTCAATTCTTCCCTTTCTGCGTCAAGCAACAATCTCTGCTCTGTCCTTGCTACAACTTCTTTTATTTCATGAACAGCGTCAGGGTTTGCGGAGATGCTGTCTATGCCAATGCCTACTAGGAATTTTGCCATCTCTGGCCTTGAGCCTGCCTGTCCGCAGATTGAACTCTGGACATTATACTTTTTGCAGGTTTCAACTACCATCTTTATTTCGCCCAGGACTGCTGCGTGCATCTCGTCAAACAGTTTTGAGATACGTTCATTGTTCCTGTCAATACCTAATGTTAATTGAGTCAAATCATTTGTTCCGAAGCTGACAAAGTCAATGCCTTCTTTGCAGATGTCTTCGATTACCCAGCATGCAGCAGGTGTTTCAACCATCACGCCGAATTCTAAGTCTTCTTGTGGCTCTAGGCCAACTTCTCGCATTATCCTTTTTGCTTCCCTTACTTCTCTTGTTCTTATGACGAATGGAATCATTACTCCTACATTTGTTATTCCCTGCTGATGCAATCTCTTGATAGCTTCAAATTCTGCCTTTAGGATTCTTGGCTCATCAAGGCCTCTTCTGATTGCGTGCCAGCCTATCATTGGGTCTGTTTCTTTTGGTTCTTTGTCTCCGCCTTTAAGATTCCTATATTCATCTGTCCTTATGTCAGATGTCCTTACCCAGACTGGCTTTCCATGGAATGCTCTTGCTATTCCGCCAATCCCGTCCATCAAAAGTTTTATGTAATCCTCATCCTTGTTTTGCCTGATATATTCTGCAGGATGAATGCCTCCATTTGCAATCATAATCTCTATCCTGACTAATCCAACACCATCAGCGCCTGTTGCTGCTGCTTTTTCTGCAAAGTCAGGCAAATCGCAAATTACTTTGACTGCTGTTGCTGTGATTATTTCTTGAGGTGTTGCTGAAACAATTGTTTGCGCTGCTTCTGCTTTCTTTGCAACTTCTGCCAATTTCCCTTCATAGACAATTCCGTGGGTTGCATGCACTGTAACAATCTGCCCGTCTTTGAGAACTTTTGTAGAATTTCTTGTTCCAACAATGCACGGAATCCCCATTTCTCTTGACACAATTGCTGCGTGGCAGGTCATGCCTCCTTCGTCGGTGACAATGCCTGCTGCTTTCTGCATTGCAGGGACCATATCTGGGGTTGTCATTGTGGTTACCATTATGTCCCCTTTCTTAACCTTATCCAGCTCATTGAGGTCATGAACAATCCTTACAGGGCCTGCTGCTACTCCTGGCGATGCTGTTTCTCCTTTGACAAGCATCTTCGCAGCGCCTTCTTTTACAGTTTCTTCTTCTGCAGATGTTTTCTTGAATGTTGTTACAGGCCTTGCCTGGACGATCATCACATCAGGGCCTTCAATAGCCCATTCCATGTCCTGCGGCTTGCCATAATGCTTTTCTATTAATTTTGATAGCCTTGCCAATTCCAGAATTTCCTTGTCATTGCACACTTGTTGCTTTTCTTCTGCAACAGTCAATTTCTTTTCAACAGTTTTGCCTGTTTTTGGATCTTTTATTATTTTTATTTTCTGCTCTTTTGTCTCTATCTTTTTTATTTTTAATGTTTCCTTGTCAATAATGTACAGGTCAGGGTTGACTGCACCCGAGACAACCGCTTCTCCCAAGCCAAATGCGCTTTCTATCATTATTTCATTTTCATTGTTTGTAGAAGGATTGATGCTGAACATTACACCTGACTTGTCTGAATTGACCATCTTTTGGACAACAACTGCAATAAAGACTTTATCAGTCGGAAAATTGTTCTTTGCCCTGTAATAGATTGCCCTTGCTGTGAATAATGATGCCCAGCATTCCCTTGTTGCCTGGACTACATTCTTTGCTCCTTTGATGTTAAGGAAGGTTGCCTGCTGCCCTGCAAAGCTCGCTTCCGGAAGGTCTTCTGCAGTGGCAGAGCTCCTGCACGCAACCCAAAATTCTGTTGTCTGGCCTTTCTTTGCCCCAATCAAGACATAGTTTTTTATTATTTCGTCCTGGATTTCCTGAGGGATAGGAGCTGCGATTATCAGTTTTTGGATATTGTCAGAGACTTTCTGCAGCTTTGCAGTATCTTCTTTGTCAAGATCTTTTAACATATCGAGAATTTTGTCTTTGATTTTTGTCTTTTCTATGAATTCTTTGTAAGTCTGTGCTGTTATTACAAATCCTGGAGGAATCGGAAGCCCTATATTAGACATTTCGCCTAAATTTGCGCCCTTGCCGCCGACTATAGAAACATCTTCTTTATGAATCTCTTTGAACCACTTGATTCTTTCTGTCATTATAACACCTCTTTTAATGCTTTTATACTAAGATATTATTTAAAGCTTTTGTCTCTGATAGGTTTCATATGGATTTCAGCAACATGTCAAAAGCTCGCAGGTTTACTTTTGAGCACATTTCTTCCTGTTCAGAGGTTTACAGAAAGAAATGTTTTTAAAGAATCAGCTCATTTCTCAATCACATCCGTGGGGATGCCGGAGCGGCCAAACGGGGTAGACTCAAGAATTTAAAGCAATGAGACCTAACAAGGTTGCTGAAGTGCTTGCTTTGGAGCCATCTACTGGCTCAGTGCCTACAGGGGTTCAAATCCTCTTCCCCACATTTTTTATTTTTAATCCGCTAAGGAGCTAAAATGACATTAAGCCCTATTTTT
The DNA here is from genome assembly GCA_020056025.1 of archaeon. Lineage (GTDB taxonomy): Archaea > Nanobdellota > Nanobdellia > Woesearchaeales > WJKL01 > JAGVIO01. The sequence continues at coordinate 5,460 of JAGVIO010000228.1, read as the reverse complement.
AGAGACGAGGAATCAATAGAGTTTTTGAGCAAGCAAGGCTATCTCGAGAAATTTTTGCCTGCATTAGAATTGCAGAAACAGGCTCGTTCAAAGATAGAGCAGCTTGTCAAATCCCATTATGAATGTGGTGGAAGTTTTGAGCCAGCAGAAGATATAGAGATCTTTAAACGGGATTTTTTCTTGATATTTTTTTCTTCTATAAGCACGAATGGAAGATCAAAGCATGTTGAATGGTATGCGCCCTGGAATTATTGTATAAGGGGGACAATAACTGCTGCAGACAATCTGCTGGACAATGAGAACAAGAAGACGCTCCCTTTAGATGAGGGTATAAGCGGAGTAATAAGGTCTTGCGTAGAGCTTAAGATGCACGAGCAATTGATGGCTTATCTTGGAAGAGAGATACCTCTTGAATCATACGAGCTTATCAAAAGAAGGCTTGACAACAAGATACTTGAGATAGGAAAGCTGGAAAACAGCGAGGAAAAAGGAGTAGAAGAAATAATGAAGCCAGATGAGATGATACAGAAAGTGCATTATATAAGGGGCGGAGCACTGTTTGAGCTTGGAATGATAGCTCCTCTGATATTAGAGCCAGAGCTCAAGGATTATTGGAAAAAAGCAAAAGAAGGAATAATCAAGATAGGCACAGCATTCCAGATAGTAGATGACATAACTGACTTTGAAGCTGATCTTGTGAGAAATTCCCACAATATTCTCCGTGCAGAAATTTGCCATAATGCGAAGCCTTCTGAAAGATGCCTGTTATTTGCAGTAAAGCCAGGTGAAAAAAGGCTTGTTGAAACATATTTCAAGGATTCTGCAAGAAGTGTTGCGGAATATGCATATTGTCTTGCAAGAGAAGGGTTTATAATATTAGAAAGCATTGGATTTTGGTATAAGCCAGAGCACACCGAGCAGTTTGTAAATGCAATCCTGGGGAATATGCGAATGAAGGAAATTTTCAAGTAATTCTTCAAAACCTTTATATATTTCTTAAATAATTTTAGCTGATGGCAATAGAAATCTGCACAATCGGCGGCTATAACGAAGTTGGAAAGAACTGCACTGCTATAAATATTGACGGAGAAGTTATTATCTGTGACATGGGTGTGTTTCTTGACAACTATATAAAATTCACAGAAGATGAGGATATTGTGCATCTGTCATCAAATGAGCTGATAAAAGCAGGAGCTATTCCTGATGTAACCAAGATAAAGGAATGGAGAGAGAATGTAAAGGCAATTATTCCGACGCATGCGCACCTTGACCATTTAGGAGCAATACCTTTTTTGGCAGACAGGTTTCCTGATGCAGAGATATTAGGAACACCATACACTATCCAGGTTTTGCAGACAATATTAGGAGATGAAGAGATGAAGATTTCTAATGAAATGAAGGTATTGAGCCCAAATTCCTCTTACAAACTGACAAAAAATATTGAGATTGAATTCATCAATATGACACATTCAACGCCGCAGACAGTGATGGTTGCAATACATACAAAGCATGGAGTGATATTATATGCAAATGATTTCAAGTTTGATTCAACACCCACTCTTGGCAAGAAGCCTAATTTTGAAAGGCTGAAGGAATTGGGAAAAAAAGGAATACTTGCTCTGATAACTGACTCCACCTATGCTCCTCTAAGGGCAAAAACACCATCAGAAGCTGTTGCAAAGGAGATGCTCCGTGAAGTGATGCTTGGCACTGACAACACTGGAAAAGCTGTGATTGTGACAACATTTTCATCGCATCTTGCAAGGCTGAAGTCAATCATTGAGTTTGGAAAGAAGATGAACAGGGAGATATTGTTCATCGGAAGGTCCCTTTCAAAATATGTGTATGCAGGACAGGACATAAAGCTTATAGATTTTTCAAAAGAGGCCAAGATACTGAAGTTCAAAGGCCAGATAAGGAAGATGTTTGAAAGAGTCAATAAGAACAGGAGCAAATATCTTCTTGTTGTAACAGGGCATCAGGGTGAGCCAAAATCAGTTTTGTCAAGGATGATCAACAAGGAATTCCCGTTCCATTTCAAGCAGGAGGATCATGTGATATTCTCCTCTTCTGTGATTCCGACTGAGCTGAACAAGAAAAACAGGGAAGTGATTGAAAGCGCCCTGAAAAGCTTTGGTGTGAGGATATTCAGGGATGTGCATGTATCAGGGCATGCTGCAAGAGAGGATTTACGTGATTTGCTGAATATGGTCAAGCCTGCTTATGTAATCCCTGCCCACGGAGATGCTGAAAAAAGAAAAGCGCTTGCTGATCTTGCTTACGAGATGGGTTATAAGACGGATAAAGTGATTCTTGCTACGAATGGCCACAGATTTGCTATCTGAAAAACTAAAAATTTATATAGTGATTAGGCATTATTTTATTAAAATAGTGGGGTGTGGTATATGAAACTAACATTAGCTGAACCAAGGTATCTAAAGGATAGCATTTCTATAATCTCTGAGCTAGTTACAGAAGCGAGATTCAAGATAACACCAAATGCAATTGAGCTTGTTGCAATGGATCCTGCGAATGTAGCAATGGTGATATTCAAGCTGCTTTCTTCATGCTTTACGGAATATGATGTAAAAGGAGAGCAGAAACTGGCATTAAACCTCGAGAACCTTAAGCAAGTATTGCGAAGAGCAAAGCCTGATGATATGCTTACACTTGAGCTTGTAGACAATAAGCTTAAGATAAAGCTGAAAGGAGTTTCTATAAGGACATTCTCATTGCCAATCATTGAATTGGATGAAAAAGAGCAGAAAGTTCCTGAATTGAGCTTTCCAGTCTCTATCAGGACTACAACTGCTATCTTGAATGACGCAATAGAGGACGTGGATATTGTTGCAGAGTCAGTAGCATTCCAGGCAGAGCCTAAGAAATTCTCTATTTTTGCCGAAGGCGATCTGTCTCAGGCGCATATTGAGATAAATGCTGACAATTCAACAAAGATTGATGCAAAAGAAAAAGTCAAGGCAAAATATTCAATAGAATATCTCAAGAAAATGGTTCTTGGCTCTAAATTGGCAAATGATGTGACAATCAGCTTTAACAAGGATTATCCTTTAAGATTGGATTTTGTTGAGATGGACAAGGTCTCGCTGTCATTCATACTTGCGCCTAGAGTGGAGAATGACTAATAGGTACGTCTGAATACTATAAGGCCAGTATGTATTTGGCCATTTTTTCTTTATTTCTCGACTACGGATATTCACTAATTGTTCTCCCATTTTGTACACTGTGTAAATATAATGTCTATTTTGTTTATAAAGCTTGTCGCTGTGTTCTCTAAAGCCAGTATGAATATTCATTCTGGCATAACTTCTGAAATAAGTGAGAAAATGATATTAAGAAAGAAATGTATAATGTAGATAAGGTGTTTAGATTTAGTCGAAACATCTGACGCGATGTAGCGCAAAAGTGCATCTTCACAAGACGCCCGAGGTGGCGGTTAATCGATGCTAAAAAAGGCCACAGTGCCTCGAAAAGCTACGGTGCAATTAACCAAGACCAGGAGGCGATTTAGTATGACGAAGTTCATCAAAGACTTTACAAAAGAGTTTGAAATAGAGATTGTCAAATGCAGAAGAATAGGTCATCAAGAGACTTTTTATGTTCCGACAATTCACGCAGTAAATTTCTTTTCAGGGCAGTTTGTTTTCCCAATGCGTTATGTAGATGATAAAGGAAAAGTAGGCTTGGCTTTTTACTTTAAGAGGCCACTAGACTATTTCTTCAGGCCATATAAATATTACAAACTAGCAAGAAAGTACATGGTAAGCGGTGGCATCTCTAAGACAACGCATAGTTTCTACGTGCCAATTCCAGCAATGCTCATGGCAGATGTAGGAGTATCGAGAAAAGCTCCAGATCGCTATTTGCATGTAAAAGGTGGTTTTCTCCAGGATGGAACAAAAGTACTCCTCGTGACAAAGAGTACGGAGACGTGCAGTGTCTAAAACTTAGTGATAACTCTGGGCTTGGCTGATGAACATGTTAGGAAAAAGAATCAAGATTTACTTTGATGATGGTGAGAGAATCTCTTGGAAAGAAGGATGTGTTTCTTCTGAGGATGATTACTCAATCACGATTGACAATAGACATGTGATTCCTCGAGGTAGGATTGTAAGGATAGAGGTGGTTTAGGATGGAAGAGGAACAATTAGCAGGTAATCCAATAACACAATATTTGATTCATTTATGCAATAAATATGGGGATTTCAAAGTAGCAATAGGTGACCAGAGAGATAAGGATAAACCTAAATGGACAAAGCATCAAAATGTTCTTTTGCTCTGGGAGTCTGACAAAGGAATGGAATTTCTTGGCAGAGTAAACTGCAGACAGATACTTCCTTGTGAAATAGTTCTTGATATGGATAATGATGTTTCTGAAAAGAAACTAAATGAGATTTGTGATATTTTGGACAAATACGGTTTTCCATTCAAAGCGTATTTTACTGGCTCTAAAGGTTTTCACATTCATATCTTTGATGATGATCTGGCTAAATATTCTGAACAGAGCAGATACAAGATCAGACATTTTTTGATTTCTAAATTCGGATGTGATACAATGAAAGCATCTGAAAAGACGATGATTGCACTCGAGAATGTGCCTCATTTCAAAACAGGCAACCCTAAGAAAATAGTGAGGGAATCAAAATGACTGATGCATTAAACAAGCTAATCGAAGAAATGGAAGACAAGACTATTCTTGATGAACAGAAAAAAATTAATGCAAGAATTGATCCTCGTTTTTTTGATTTTCAACTCTTAAAACATATTCATTCAGAGCTTGATGTAAAACATAAGTTAGATCATAAAGAGAAAGTTGCGACATTTATTGTCGTGACTTCTGCTTATCTTCTTGATCATAGAGATCATTGCAGCTGTGCATTAAAAGGGAACAGTTCATCAGGAAAAGACAGCAATACAGATAATGTCTTGTCCCATTTTCCAAAAGAAGACTGGATAAAAGTCACAAGAGTCACAACTGCAACTCTTGAAGATGATGTCCAGGACAAAAGAATTGTTGCATTCTCTGAGATAAATAAGAATCGTGAGAATGGCGCTAATGCAGAGATTGTTGAAACATTCAAGCAGATGGCTGAAGGGGGAACATCAACTCTGAAAAAAGATATCAAAACAGGATTTAAAACAGCTATAAGAACTGAACAAGAGCAGAAAACACTGATTTATGGAACAACAGAAACCGAATCAGATGATGAACTTGAAACAAGATATGTTATTGTTCCAATACGAGGATATAGAGAGAAGAACAAGATTGTAGTTGACGATGTTTTGAACAAAGCAAGCGATGAAGAATATTATTTAAGAAAGCATCACCAACAAGATTCATGGATATCAACATCTATATTTATGCTTGATAAGGATGTTCAAGTTATCATTCCCTTCAGTAAAATTCTTTCTGAAAAGATTGATGGTAAAGAGATTTTTGAT
>JAGVIO010000134.1 GCA_020056025.1 archaeon | reverse complement strand
TATTACTTCAGAATAGTATAAAGAATGGTTCAGTCAAAAGTTTTATATACAGAATAGAGATTTTCCTGCGCATTGAACAAAATATTCCCAATGCCATGAACAGAATAATATTAGATGTGTGCTGCGGTCCATGTTCAACACACTGCATAAATGAATTGAAGAAGCATTATCAGGATATAACTTTATTTTTCTCAAACTTCAATATCTATCCAAAAGAAGAGTATGAAAAAAGATTGGAGAATGCAGGAAAAGCAGCAGCTCATTTCGGATTGAAGCTTGAATCCATCGGTTACAATCCTGAAGAATGGAACAATTTCATAAAAGGCCTTGAAGCAGAGCCAGAGAATGGAAAAAGATGTGAAAAGTGCTTTGAGTTCAGATTCAGGAAATTGATAGATCATCATCCTTCTGAAAACTTTACTACAACCTTGACTATTTCTCCTTACAAAAATGCAGAAAAGATAAAGCAGATTGGTGAAAGAATTGCAAAAGAGGCTGGAGAAAAAGTCAGTAAAGAAATTGGAAAAAGCATTAGTAAAGGAAAATTCATTTTCTTTGATTTCAAGGAAAATGATGGCTACAAAAAAAGCATAGAATTAAGCAAACAGTTGGGCCTTTATAGGCAGAAATATTGTGGCTGTATTTTCTCAATGTCTAAGAATCAGCATTGATTTACCTTCTGTACAAAAGCATCGCATCTCCTAAACTGTAAAACCTGTATCTTTTCTCAATAGCTTCAGCATAAGCTTTCTTAATTATTTCAGGAGAAGAAAAAGCAGAAACCAGGACAAGCAATGTAGATTTTGGAAGATGAAAATTTGTTATCAAAGCATCTGCCCCTGACTTGAATTTATATCCAGGATAGATAAAGATATCAGTTGCTTTCTTTGTTGGCAAAAGATTTCCATTCCTGCTTCTCTTAGCTGCTTCCAATGCACGAAGTGAAGTTGTTCCGACAACAAACAATCTTCCTTTGTAGTTATTGATTATTGAAGCATTTTTCTTGTCAATCTCAAAATATTCAGAATGCATCTTGTGCTTTCTGACGTCTTCTTCCCTTATTGGCCTGAATGTCCCAAAACCGATGTGCAAAGTAACCTCTGCAATCTTAACTCCCTTTCTTTTTATCCTCCCTAACAATTCTTTTGTGAAATGCAGCCCTGCAGTAGGCGCAGCTATTGAACCGAAATTCTTGGAGAATATCGTCTGGTATTTCTTCTGCTCATTTTTCGTAAGATGCCTTTTTATGTAATACGGCAAAGGCAGCTCGCCATGTTTCTTGATATAATCATCAGGCTTTTCAGAAAATTTTATTGTAAAATAATCCTCTTCTTTTTTTACAATGTCAAAATAAATTTTGGAATTATTTAGCACAATCCTGGTATTAACTTTTGGATGTGTTGACTTTATATGAGCTTTATAGATTTTATCGTCTAGCTTTTCAGTCAATATAATCTCAGCAGAGCTTCCTGTTATCTTTCTGCCAAAGATCTTGCACTGGTTGACTTTTGCATTATTTATGACAAGAACATCTCCTTTATGCAGATAATCTATTATGTTGTAGAAATGCTTGTGCACAATCTCTTTTCCTTTGACAACCATCAGCTTGGACATATCCCTTTTTTTCAGAGGCTTTTCTGCAATCAGTTCTTTAGGAAGACTATAATCATAGTTTGAAAGGTTATATTCAGGCTTCATTATTCTTAAGAAGCAGGCAAGGATTTATTAAGCTTTACTCTAAAGATATCTGAGCAAGCCTCAGCTCTAAGATTGCATCTTTCAAATCCCCTTCGCAAAGATCAATCCCTGTAGAGATTCCATCAACAAGTATTGAATCAAAACTTCCTTTTTCATATTCGCATGACATGCTTTTTCCCTTGAAAAATGTAACCACATCTTCAGGCTCATCGCCTGCAAAAGTTTCTACTGATTTTGTAAGAACACAGTTATTTGTTGCATAAGTTATAATCGTGCCTGTGCCTATTGTCTCCCTGACAGCTGCTTTTCCGCAATTATTTGCCTTGTCAATAAAGCAGACCTTGTCTTGTCCGCAGTCAGCTGACTTTGGCCAGAAGAAATATACAGGCAATGCAATGATTAAAATCAAAATAATTATTGCAGCAGTTACTTTGGGGATTGAATAAGAGGTATTCTCATAATCATCAGGAATAACAGGATTCTGCATCTGCTTATTGGCCTGAGTTTCAATATGGCTCAGTGGAGCGCCTGTTCTTTGGCTAGCCATCTGCTGGTTTTTATCGCTCTTGTTGTTTGGCATTTTACACTATAATCTCCTTTGGTATATATAGATTGTTAATCATTTCAAAATAGTTATTACGAGCAGCAGACCTTTTCAAAGCAGTCGTATGTCTTTGAGACAGTCTGGTTGATATAGCATGATTCTTTACATTCTCCGTTCATATCCTCGCAGCCTGTCATCACCAGCCCGTTCAGCACATAATCAGTCACAGTCCCTTTTCCGAATCCTGCTTTCTGCTCTTTGCTTGCAATCATGTCCTTTATTTCTTTTTCAGTCGCTCCTCTGCTTAAAGCAGCCTTTACATCTTTGTCATTGAACGCGTATGCGTTTATCTCTCCTTTTTGGACAGCCTCTTTAACCTTGGTTTTTTCTGCTGGCTGCATACTGCTGCTCTCAACTTGCTTTTGTGCTTTATCTGCAGCACCCTGATATTGGATGGCTTGCTTATTAAGCGGGCTCAGCAAAGCAAATGATATTCCACTGATAAGCAAAAATCTGAGAGGCATATCCCACAGGCTTTTCCTCAATTTGGTCAGGTCAGACAGCTGGTATTCTGGCTTGCTGAATTCTTCTGTTTTCTTCCAATCAGCTATCTTCTTGTCTGCATCCTGCGGCTTTACAATTTCTTCATTCATCCGCTTTTTCAGTCCAGCTTTATTCCTGTCGCTCAAATCGCTGGTATCTACCTTTGCTTCTGCAATTATCCTTTCCGCAAGCGCCCAGTCAGCATCTTTATCTTTTATCTCATTATTGGTATATTTGTTGTTTTGGTCTGTAATTCCAAACTTCTGCTTGAACTGTTCCAATCTTGTAGGGTCATAATTGATTTTAATTCTTTCCTCATAAATATAATAAGCAACTTTTTCTTCCAATTGCCTTTGCGCTTCCTGTGCACCTTGTATATTCTCTATTGCCTTGATGTCAACATCTGCAAGAAGCTTTCTTCCTTGGATGTTTTTCAATAATTGGTCACTAGGCTTTGCGATAGTTGGCACTTTGGCAGCAGGTGCTGGGATTTCTTCAGCAACTTTTTCCGTAGGAGGCGCAGCTTTTTGTGCTTCAGCAGGAGCAGGTGCTGGTGCAGGTGCAGCAGGAGGAGCAGGCTGAACAGGCTTCGGCGCTTCAGCAGATGGAGTAGGAGCAGCAGGAGGTGTTACAGCAGGTGCTTTTTCAGTTGGAGCAGGAGGGGGTGCAATAGTTTCTTCAGCAGGAAGTGTTGTCGCAGTTTCTTTTACCCCTTCTAGTTTATCAATTCTTTCCATAAGCTCTTCTTTAGTTTTATAAGTGGCTGTAGCTGCTGCTTTGCCTCTCAATAAACGGTATATACCTTGTTCGTCTTTTATGCCTCTTTCGATGTCAATAAGTGCTTTCCTTAAACCAGCTGTTTCTCCATTATCAATGAAATATCTCACAACATCAAACTTCTTATCAATCATCTTTGTCATAATATCAACTTTCGCAGTTTCAGGCAATCCTTCAAAATTTTCACTGCGCACAGAAGTGTCAATATCATTTATGCGCTTAATTAACTGATCCAAAGAGCCTTCACCAAGTTTTAAGTCAATTTCTTCCAAACGATAATCTGCTAATCGCCTCATACTTTCTTTAGCCAGGTTTTTCAAAGATTCGCTTATTTGCTCCACTTTAGCCCCTTGATCATAAGTTTCTGGTTCTATTTGTTTCAATGCTTTCTCTGCATCTGCTATGCTTCCTTTTCCTTCAATAGCGGAGTTAGCTAAATTTCTAGCATTTGTAATCTGTCTTTCAACTGCCGGCTCTGCAACAGCCTCGACAAACGAATCACGAATGCCATCAGGAAATCTGCTTTTTATTTTACTATTCATTTCTTTTTTTGCATTTAATTTTGTTATTGCATCATTGATTTTATCTGCTGCAAATCCTTCTGTCTTAAGTCCCTCTCTTAAAACCCCTTCCAAAATTGTGCCATCTTTATTTATAATTTTAATAAACTTCTCTGCCAATTGTTTCGGGACACCGGAATCTCTAAAACTATCTCTCATTCCGATATCCCATATAAAATTAGGTAATTCGACATCATACTCTCTTGGATAGTCCAATCTTGTAGGATCAGTAATTTTTCTTAATATAAAAGGCATCGCAAATCTTCCTAAATCAGTCAACTTATCACCTTGAGGCCAGTCTTTTGCTTCCTTAATTGCATTCTCAAAAGCATTGGCAACTCCATCTGGATCTGATTCAGCAATTTTTTTAATCTCAGAAACAACTTCTGCTTTTTTGTTAGGATCTGTTCCCCCTACATAATCCTCTATCAGACGCGGCATCAGCTTCCTGTCAATCTCTTTCAAAAGTGTCCCATCGTTTATCGCTTTTGCAATCTCTGCTGGAGTAACTAGATTCTTTCCAGGCTCGCCTAAAGCAGAGTATGCTTTAACAAGAGGATATAATTGAGACATTTCTGTCGGTTTTTCTGGTGCAAGAGACCTAGCATATTTCTCCGCAGCATCTCTAGTAACTTTTATGCCAGCAGCCTCACCCACACCAACAGCTGCGTTAGCAAATTCATCAACATATGCTTTTTTTGCGTTCTCGGGTTTTTCTTCCAAACTGCGAACTACTTCCATTATAGAATTATAGCGAAGAGAAGTAGGGCAGGGGATAGCATTTGCAAAAGGCATCAGTATCACAAGGTAGATTATCAGCATGGAAATCAGATTAAGCCTCATTTTTTTGCCTCTGAAAACAGCTTTACTTTGATGTAAGAAGACACAGAAATCCCTATTTCCTTTGCAGATGCCTCTATCTTTTTCTTCTCGTTTGATGTCAGATATACATGGACCATTAATTTGTCTGTAGGCATAATACTATTATAATATTTATTTAATACTTAAGTAATACTACATTTAAAAATCTTCCGATATAATGTACTGACTAATAAGTAATAAAAATAGAAAGATTTATAAATTAAATTAGTCTGATGCTGCTTATGAGCAGACAAATCAAACTTGAAGACGAGCTTGTTAGTACAAGGACAATATCAGAAGTCCTTCGTAAAATAAATTCTCCTGAGCTGAATGCAGTGCAGCTTGCCCTTGAAACCCGGATATGGGATTATCGCTTGGAGGATTGTTTTCAGCCATACGGCACACTTATTGACGCATTGGGCTATCTTCAAAACAAAAAGCAGTCAATGCCCAATCTTTATGAAAGTGAAAAAGCGCAACTGCGTATTGGCTCGAACAAGGAAAAGAATGAGATATATTTGATCAAGATCAGCAACATGCTTGAGAATGCTTTTAAGTGCATATCTGATAAATATGAAATCAGGCCTGATGCTATGCAGAAGCATCAGGGAGACATTCTGGAAAGATACAAATCTTTCTGCAGTATATATTTTGAGCTCAATGAGATAGAAAAAACAAGATGGATATGCCACCCATATGGCTTGCTATGGATTCCATGGTTCAAGAATTTAAGGGAAAAATGCAGAACAGAAATAAGCGAAGTTTTTTATCGAATGGCAGAACCGAAATTCAGGCTGATGATAAGCGGGCCTATTGAAACCCCTTTTGAATAGCTCTTAATATACAAATTTACAGATATTTTCTGTAACAACTCTTAAGTAATAATTATAGAAAGGTTTATAAATCCAAAGCTGTTAAGCAGGAGCATGCCCGAGAATATAAGATATTTCAGCAGTGCATTTGTCAGCCAGTCAGAAACAAGCCAAAAAGAATCAGAAGGAAAGCCTCATTTCAGGGAATACTTTGATTGCAATGGCAAAAGAATAAGGTTTGAAGAAGTAACCAGCACAGGAGATGTGTCAGAATCCATAGAGTTCAAGCATCTGAATGATTTCTTGGTATCATGCGCTTATGGCAAAGATAAAAAATTAAAAAGCGTTTCTTATGACTTGACAGGAAACAAGAATATTTTTGAAAATAGCAGGGTTCAGTTCGCTGGCGGCAAAGTTATATACCCTATAAAATCAGTCAAAGAGGAAAATGGCTCTGTAATAATTCAGTCTTTGAGCATCTCGCCAGGCATCGATTATAAAGAAATTGCAAAATTTGAAAACCAGGAAGCGCAGCTTTACATGCCCAGAAAAAGAGACTTGTTTTGCATTGATTTTAAGCTGTTAAGGGAATATATGAAAGAGCTGAACATCACTGCAAAACTTGCCCATGGCCCTGATTCAGACATATTTGATGAAAATTTCCTCGGAACTGTCGCGTGGATCAGGGGGAATACAGGCATAAAAACAATTACATTTCATCCTTCAAAAGGGAATTACGGCGCAGCAGTAAACATCCTTGATGAAAAGTCAAAAGATTTAGAGATGATTGGAGCAGAGATATCATATGAAAACATGGATGCAAATGACCGCTGGCTAAAAAGCCCTGAAGAACTGCTGAACTTAAACATTCCTTTTGTTTCTGCAACATTGGACATATCGCACCTTGCGCAATCAACAGATCTGCTCGCGCTTGAAGAAAGGATTTTTCCAAAGCTGCGGGTTGTTCATTTAAGCAACACAGACGGCAATAGAAAACATCTTCCGTATCGCGAAGGGATATTTCCTGTTCAAGAATTTCTAAGAAAGCTTAAAGCAGATAAATATAAGGGATTTATTGTGTTTGAATATTCAGAAGAATACAAAGAAAAGGAAAAAGAAGACATAAGAAGGGTAAAAGAGATATTTGGCTAATTTAACAGCCTTCAATCTTGCCTTTTAATTTGTTGACTTCAATGGCATCATTCAAAGATGCCTTGTTCTGATAAATAAGCCTGCTCGGAGTAGAATCCTGCATCTCAAAAGAGCTTTTTGGCATTATTACAACATTAACCTGCCTGCCTAATTTTCCCCCTATAGACAAAGTTTCCAATGATTTGATTATTTCAGTCAGGGAAGGGTCAACTCTTGCGGCATTATCCCTGTCTAAAACTTCAGTCCTGGGTATCCTTTCTGTGATTTTTTCGCTTGCAGGAATCTTGTTCCAATATGGATCTTCAACCACAACAAGCAAATCAAGGTCAGACATTTGTTTCTTTCCTTGCACAACAGCATCAGAAGGCCTGTTTTTATAATAAGACCAGCCATCGACAAGGCTTCCCTGCGCTACAAAGCCAATGCCTGTCTCTGCAAAAGTTTTGCCTGTCAGTGCAGACCTTGTTGCAAGCAATTCGCCAATCTTCTTTTCGAGATTGGCATATTCCTTTTCAGATACCAAAGGCCCATTTTCAGTAACTTGCTCTGGAGCAGGCTGTATCTTCTCTACCAATTTCTCAAGCTTCTTGTAATTCTTGCTTCCCAGTGTTTCTCTCAGATCCCGCAACGAGCTGTCATCAAGATTTAATATCAGGTTTTTATCTTCTTGAGTCAAGCTTGAAGCATCCTTTTTAACAACCAGTTTTATTCCATCACGCAATGAATATTCTGCTCCCACAACACCATGCTCCATCAGTATCCTTGTCTGCGCTTCATCAAATCCAGCAGCCCTGAGTATCTTTGCCTTCTGCGCAATCTCTTCAGCAGTATAAGCCAATTCAGGATTTGTATTCTTGCTGTAAGTTCCGTCTGGATTCTTTGTTCCAAGGAAACGTATTCCTTCGCCAACCTTGTGCGCATCAAGCAATGCTTGTGCTTTAACATCAGATTTAACATCAATTCCAGCCTTTGCTGCTTCCTGTTTGATTGAAGCAAGCTCTTCAGGAGTTGCTTCAATAAAGCCATTATCAACAATATTCTTTTCCAAGGTTGCTATGGCAGTACGCAGTGTTCCTGTCTGCAGATTATACTCCCTTGGGGATATCTCCTTGTTTGCAAGCATTGGATCAAGAGAAGCCATTATATTGTTCAATTTAGCAAGTTGTTCATAATATGCAGGTTTATAGGTGTCAGGGATATCAGGAAAAAATTGCCTTTCAGCTTCAAAACCCTCAAAATCCTTGTCAAGAACTTTTAATTCTTTCAAAACAGTTGAAGTCTGATCCTTGACTGATCTTATGCCTTTTGATTCAGGAACTGCATTGCTCACTAAATCAGAATATTTAACATCAGGGAATTCTTTCTTGCAGATGTCTATTGCCTTCTGCCTTGCATTCGGATCTTTTCCTAGTATATCTGTTGCTTTGTCAATGAATTTTTCAAGAGGCATCTGTGTTGCAGCTATTCTGGTGCTTACCGGAGCAGTTTTCGGGATACATGCTGCCTGTGTATTGATTAAAGGCAGGCATGCAATCAGCAAGATCAATGCCAAAACAAATCCTGGGTTAAAGCTATTTCTCATGCAGCTTCACCTCTTTAAGTATCACATTTCCAGAAGCATCTTCAACAAATTTCAGCCTTGTTCTTTTGCTCCATCCTTTTTCCAGAGCAAGCTCTCTCGGAATGGTTATCTTGAACTGCCTGTTGTTGACAACTACTTTTACCATATTATTAGTACTAATTTATTCTAATTTATACTTTTTTAATACTATCAGCTATATAAATGTTTTTATTTTGTTTTATAACTTTCTCGTAGTAAAAAGAGAAAGGTTTATATATCCTTGAAGCTATGATATGCCTGGAAAACGCAGATTGTAATTCAAAAGCTGAGAATATGGAAAACAACACCCCAAAAAGCTGCGAACATGTGCCTGTAGAAGATGATGAGCTGCTTGAAGAAGTCGTAAAAGGAGAAAAGGAAGAATCTGATTACAGGCAGTGGTCAGGCATGCATTATGGCATAGAAACCCCTAGATTTATGAATGAAGTGCAGTTAAGAATCGAAAAGAATATCTTGGATTTTTCCCAGAGAAACGGAAGATTGAATTACGGGCTTGTTCTTGATGCATTTGCTTATCTGAAAAGAAAAGATACGCCTTACCTGGACAGTTATTCCAAGAAAAGGAATCTCAGAAACAGAGAAAAAGAAGAGATACAGTCGCATGTGCAGAATCTTGCATCGATAATTGATTCAGCAATATCCAGCGCAGCAAAAAGTTATGAGATAAGTGAAAATGTGATTGAAGGCATAATTGAAAGATACAAGAACCATTGCATGCTTGGAGCAAAAGATAAATGGGGTCCTGTCACAAGAAAAGATATCATGGAAGCAGAAAATGAATATGGCTTGTTTTGGTCGCCTGCTTTCAGGAAGCTCAAAGAGCAGTTTGAAAAGCTGGAATTAAAGCCTCTTGTGCAGAAAGAAGGCAGGAACCACCCTCTTGCAGAAGACAGCTACAGGGAAATTGTCACAGAAAGCATTTCTCTTGACAGCAAAATGGATGAACTGACCAATCGCCACAGGCATCCTCTCCATGACATTGCGCAGTACAGGGTAGAAAAAGCTGTTTCAGCATACTGTATTGAAAAAGGATTTCACCCATTCGGAACAATAATTGACGCATTTGATTTTATACTCAGCAAACGCAAAAAAGACAAGCTGAGCATTTCGCCGCAAGAAGTGCAGAAATACGAGTTAAGAAGCTACAAAGCGCTGAAATCGCATGTGAAGAAGATTGCAAAGCACATTGAAGACGCATTGGTTGGAGCAATGGCTGAGTTCAGCTCTGTCGACACTGAAGACAGGCTTGGCAACAGAGCAGTTGAGAATATTTTGAACGAGATCAGGGCAAGATATGTTACATTCTGTGCAAACAACACATTCAGGATGCACAGGCCTATTGCTGCTGAAGAAAAAGCCGGATTGAAATACAAAGACAGGAATCCTTATGCGCTGCCATGGTTTCCCTGGTTTGAAAAGCTTTTCAATGAATATTCTGCAGAATATTCAAAAAATCCAGGAAAGAGGCTGGTCTGAATGGAAACCGCACAGGAAAGCCTTGAGCTCAGGATAATGAAAGCAGCAGAAAGCGCGATAGTTGATTTTTGCCTGGATAAAACCCTGCAGAGCTTTAAAGGTTATGGCAGCAATAAAGCAAAAGGCCTTGTATCCTATGGGATAGTTGTCGATGCGATTGCAGCAGCCATAAGGAAATTCTCGCCTGAAGAGCCCTTGTTCCTGCAGTTCAGGATCAGCCAGGGCAGCAGTTCAGCTGCAGCAGAGGCAGAGAAAAACATTCACAGTCTTGCTGATGCGCTTGCAAAAGTCTATATGGAATTTGCTGCAAAGAAAATGAGAATTGAGAATATAAGGAAAATATCATTCTTCCTCGCAGGCACATATAAAGCAATAGGCTCAAAGCGCCTTCCGGAAAAATCAGAGCAGTGGAAATTGCACACTGTTGCATGGAACCCTGACTTCAGCGCACTGCTGAAAGAATACAAGGACAAAGGATGGGACTACCGCGAATCACTGCCGCATGAGATAAAATTAAGGAATGCTGTTGAGGCAGCTGTGCTTGGCTATTCGGGGTCAAAAAGCAATGGCAGCATAACCTATGGCATTGTGCTTGATGCTATTCATGAATCAATAAGTCTGTTCAGCAGGAATTTCGAGTATTCAGAGCACCTGTGGCTGTACAAGCACGCACAGGAGGAAAAGCGCAAGGACATTATACTTGAAAATAACGAATGGCATGAGATAGAGTCAGGCAGCAGCAGCGATGAGCTGAAGCAGTTTGAGTCTAAAATAATATCCCTTGCCGCAAGGCTGCAGGAGCAGCTGCCAAAGTTTGCCTTGAAGCAGAATTTAAACAAGGAATTGCTTGCAGGCAGCTTGCATAAGATTAAGCGCAACTATGAATCTTTAGGATGCTATTCGTACAATGAAGACAGGTTCGGGTGCACAAGCAACACTGAGCTGGATCCTTATGAGATTCCCTGGAAGCCTGTATTCGCAGAATCATTCGAGAAATTGAAAGAGTATGGCATCAAGTTCATTGGTTAAGGAAGGCACAGCATGAATAACAAAAACTTAGAATTAAAAGTAGAGGATGATTTTTTGTTAGAAGAAGTATTAGAAGGTGTGATAGCTAATACAAGCCCTTTTGCATTTCTCGATGAACCAGCACAAAAGCCAGCTTATCTTGATGAAATCCAGTTAGGAATTGAAAAAGCAGCTTTAGGATTCTGCCTTGAAAAAGGGTTTGTCCCGTATGGAGCAGTTATCGATTCTATTTGCTGGGCAACAAAACCAGATTCATGGGAATTTGGCAGATTCGGCGAATATGCTAAAAAAAAGTGGATGAAAGAAAAAAGTTCAAGAGAGATAAAGGAGGGTATGGTTGACCTTGGCGAAAGGATAAGGCAAAGCTTGTCAGAATCAGCAGAAAAATACAGCCTGGAATCAATTGAAAATGCGCTTGCTGCGATTGAAATCAGGTATGCAAGGTATGCTTACTCTGAAGGGGATAAGCGCAAACGTATCAAAAAAGAAGACATGTTCAAAGAAAAACGCAAATACGAAGTGCTATGGGTGCCTTCATTCAGAAGATTAAAAGAGAAATATGAAAAAGCAAGGCAGTCGCTTCCTCAAGACTTTCTGCTCATAAGGGCAGAAAAAAATACAGGCGCAGAATCAGACGAGCTTATTGACAATGTAAAAACAGCAGAAGACAAGGAAAGGAATATGAATGAAGTCACCAATTTTTTAAAGCACCCTTGTTTCGATGCAGCGCAGCTGAAGATTGAGAAAGAGATATTCAGCTATTGCATTAAAAATGAATTCCAGCCATATGGCACAGTAATGGATGCATTGCTTTACCTGACGCACAGAAAATCATTTGATGAAAAATGCTACCATTATGAATCAGAAAATGCTTCAAAAAGATTTTCAAAGTCAGGGGTTGTCTGCCTAATCTCAGGCATAAGAAAGAATGTAGCTGATCTCGCAAGCAGCATAGAAGATGCATTCCTTTCTGCAATTGGCGAATATAACCGCAAAAGCGGCAAAGCAGACAAGATGGGCAATTTGATAGCAGGCAGTATTCTTTCGGGTATTTACAGCAGATATGCCCAATATTCCAGATTCAATGAATTCAGGAGATGGGCAAGCACTGCCGGTAAAAAAGCAAGAGATCCGTATGACATCATTTGGGAGCCATGGTTCAAAGGCCTCAATAAACAATTCTGGCAGGCAAGAAAATATTTTGAATTAGAGAAAGATGGTAAAAAATTCAGGCTTATTTAAGGGCAAATGGTTGGCATATTGCCAGATGTTTCCTTTGCAGCTTGGTTGATATTCACTGCGTTAATTGGTTCTAATTCTTTAAATTTTGTTGATGGCTTAATAACTGAATTTTTTAATGCGTCTGAAGATCTTCTCATAAGTGTCCCTTCCGTAGCCAATAGAGCCTCATTTTCATTTAACAGCTCGCCGTTCTCCTGCTTTAGCAAAGCTTTGTTAATCTTGCTCTTTTGTTCTGGATCAAATTTCTTAGTATAGCTTGTACCTCTGCCATCTTCTGCTATTTCAATAATTTTTGAAGGAGTTTCAATAATAAACAGATCTCCTTCCTTGCTTACCTTAGTTATTTCAAGCTTAGATATGTCCACCTCGCCTGTCTGGCTTATTTTAACAAAGATATTGCCTAATTCTTTTGAGATTGCATTTGCAAGATCTGCCTTTTCAACAGCATTTTTGTATACTTCGCCGCTTGCAACAACACCATCTCCTATTCTCAGGCTATATCCTTTCTCCCCTAAGCTAGCAGCAGTTCGTTGCATCAAATCAATTATACCTGGAGTTGCATCAACCACTTCTTTCCTGAAAGTTAAGAAAGTCTCGTCTCCTCCTCTGAACCTGCCATATTGCGCAAATTCCCACTTAAGAAAACTCTTTACATCATCTACAGTTCTTAATTCTCCATAGCCTGCATTTTTTGCAATATCATTATATTTATCTATTGTTGGCTGGTCAACCTGGATATTATTAACAGCTGCAGAATATACCTCCTTAATCTTTTCATTTACAGTCATGATGTTTGAATCAACAGCGCTTCCTAAACCTTCTGCAAATTGCGGCTCTGTTCTTATTCCCTGCTCAATCAACCGAGTCAATCTGGCTACATCATCTTTGTTTTTCTGGCCTACGCCGATTCCATCGGTCTCTATCACAACATCACCTTCTTTTATTCCAGTCACAGGATCAGACATATACGCTTTCACAACAGGCAATGAATTGAATAGATGATCTTGCATATCTGCCTGCGCTAAATTTTTTAGCTCATCGACATACTTTTTTAATGCGCCTGCATCATTAGGATTTGCTCTTGCATTTGCTTCCAGTTCACTTAGGCCTTTTAATTTGAATTTCATCACAAGATCATAGCCCCTGAATATATCATTTGCAGATATTTTATCCTCAAGGCCAAGATTTTTGTACCACTCCGTTACTTTGCTTCCATACTTTTCAAGAGCATTTTTCTCGCTGCTGTAAATGAGGCTTCTCCTTGTATGCAATCTTCCTTGCATCATAGATTCGCCTTCAGCAACATCTGCAAATCCAATTCTTAATGATATTGATCTTTCAAGCGCATCAGAGAATGCAAGTTCTATCTCCCCCTTCAGCGCACTTATCTTTTCCATATTAATCTCAATGTCTCTAGGCACAGCAAGATAGCCTGTCTTCTGTAAAGTTGTTGCGTAAAGGTTATTTTGCTCTGCAAATCTAATCAGCCGCTCTTGCTGAACTTTTACAGCAAGATCTCCGCTTGCATAACCTTGCCTGAAATTAAGATCTTTCATATCCTCCCTCGAGATAGAAAATTCGTATAAAGTGCAAGGTTTTCCTTCAATAGCATTTTCAAACACAGGCAATTTCATTGCTCCATAGCTATCTTTGTTAACTATATCTGACAATTCTTTAATATCATCGCTGGACAATTGGCTTTTAACTTTAGCCAGTATGCTCTTTCCCTCCTCAACCTGCATTTCAAATGGCTCTCTTGCATTAAGCTCATCGGCGATAGGCCTGTCACCAACCCTTTCTTCAAGATCGGATTGGGAGGGGGCTTTTGCCTGCGCATCTGCAATTATCTTCTCTGCAAGATCCCAGTCAACCTTCTGCGGATCCTTGCCTGCATATGTGTTTTCTGTAACTCCAAAATCCTTTTTGAATTGCTCCCATAACCTAGGCTTATCAGCTTCTGATGCAAATACTCCTCTTCGCTCTGAAATCCTTTGCGCAACCCTGGACTTCAATGTCTCCAGGTCCTGCCAACTGATTCCTGCAGTATCTTTCAAAACATCTAGCTTTTGGAAATTATCTAGCAAAGGCTTGGTTATTTCAGGAGCAGCAGGTGCTGGAGTTTCTGCAGGCTTTGGAGCAGGCTTCGGCGCTTCTGTAGGTGGCGTAACTTCTTCAGTAAGTTTTGCAGGAGCAGCTGGCATTTCAGTTGGAATAATTATCTCTCCTGCAACACGAATATTTTCAGACAATGGTTTTGAAAGCTCAATCACATTCTTATAGAATTCAACAGCCTGTGATTCAGTCATAGAAGCAGGCTTTTTAGATAACTGATCCCCTAGGCTGCTTGAGGAAGTTTTCAATGCTTCAATATTTTTGTCAATTGTTTCAATCTGATTTTTTATTTGAGAAGCAACCCCCTCCTGTGCAGCTGTCTGCTTGCTTAATTGCTCTTTCCTAGAATTAAGCTCAATTATTGTCTGTTCAGATTGTTTAATCAAATCCTGTCCATCTATCGACTCTTTTTCAAAACTTAATTGAGTTTTTACCTGTTCACTTATTTCAGGATTATTTCTTTCTACAACTTCAAGATATTTGGATTTAGCGGCTCTTGCTTCTGCTTCTGCCAAAACAACTGGTTCTTGTGCTTTTTCCATTTTAGTTACAATATCCTTTATCTTGCTTGATATTTCATTCGATTGAGGTTCTATTTTGCTTAATGTCTCTTTTGCAGATGTTGATTCTTCTGGAACAGGCAAAGCTTCTTTTGCTAAAGCCTCAGTTCTAGCTGTTTCAAGAGCCTGTTTTTTAGAGCTTAATGAAGATAAATCTTTATTCAATGTTTCAAGCTCCCCGCTAGCTTTTGCCTGCACAGATAAAGCATCATTTTGCTTGATATCATAATTCACTCTTGCAAGCTCTGTTTCTTTTTGTTTGCTGTCAGGCAAAAACTGCAATGATTGCTTTTGCAATTCAAGATTATCATTCCTTGCAGAAAAATACTCAACAGCTCTCTGCTTAATCAAAGAATTGTCTTTTATTGCTGCGGCTTGTTGAAGCTTTGCATTTGCAATTTCTTCATTAAGTGATTTAATATTCTTATCAATTATTAGCCTAATAGTATCAACTGGGAGAGCAGGATACTGTCTCCAAAGATCTTGTTTTGCAATTTCAAAGTCGCGTTGTGCAGTCAAAATATCAATATTCTCGTTTATTTTTTTTAATGGCTCTTCAGCAGGCGCTTCTTTAACAGGCTGCATTTCAATGGGTTTTTGAGGAATTTCTGTTGTTGCAGCAGGTTTAGTTTCAAAAAATCTGCGTAAAGGATCAATTGCCCTATTGAAAACATCTGCAACACCAGTAGTAAATTTTTCAACAGGAGGTACAATAGTTTCAGTTACTACTTCAACAGGCTTGCTTAATGCATCAAGATATTTTGAAGCTTCAATGTAGCCTATATTCGCCTTTTGAAGGTTTACATCTGCTTGCCTCTGCCCAACATTCTCCAAGGCAGAAACTACCTCATTCAATTTTGTTCCTGTTAATCCACGTTGCTCTAAACTTTTAATATCTTCAGGCTTGAGCTGAGGTTTTGCCAATAACATCAAATCCTCTCGGCCAATATTGGTTTCACGAGTAACAAAATCCAGCCTGGTTAGCGAATCCTGTCTTGATTGCTCTGCTTCACCCAATCTTGCTCTGTATTCATTTAACTCGCCCTTGGGTTCAACAGTCGGTAAAGTAGAAGGTTTATATCCTATTGCTTCAGAAATAATAGCGCTAGATTTTTCCTGTATTTTTTTTGCACCAGGTATATGTGCACCTTTAAGGGAGGTTATAAAAGCAAGATTTTGTATAAATACTTCGCCAAGATTAAGAGATTCTAATGCTTCAGAATGGCCTAATACTTTCTCTTCAGCGACATTAGCGACTACTGCCTCTCCAACCTGGAATCCGGTAAGTGCAGTAGATTCAACCAAAAGTCCGCCAGTCTTGCCAATGTTTGCTATCTTTGAAAATTGTCCGGCTTTATCAAGAACACCGAACATGGCATAGTTTTTTCCGACTTCAATAAGCGACAAAGTAGTTGCAACTCCAGCAGTCTCTAAACCGCCCAAACCCCCTAATATCCTTTCTTCCTGAGGCTTAGTGTAATATTCTACCATTTGTTCAGAAGGCTTGCCAAAACTGCCTGTTGTTACATAATTCTCTAAAAGAGTTTCTCCTTGGTAGATAGTAGGAAATACAACAGGCGCAAAAGGACCTGCGCAGCCAGATATAAATCCAGCAACACTAATTTTCCCAACTTCAAGAGCGCCTTGCTTTGTCACAAGAGACTCACCAAAACTCACTTTATTGTTTGTTTCAATTTGAGTTGCATAACTATCTTTTGAAATCAAAGAGCCAGAAGAATCAGTAAGTTGCCTATATTTAGGATCATTTGAAACCTTTTCACTGATAGTACCTCCTTTTTGGTTCTTAAGCTCAGCAATCATGCTAGAACGTTTGTCAAGTTCTTCCAATACACCTTTGTTTTCGCTTTCACGAGTTCTGCTATAGAAAGGAATAAGATCTAGCAGCACGCCTACTTCTTTTCTTTTCTCGATTGCATCCAATGCAATGTTTTTTGCAGAATCAGTAAGCGCGTCTAATGAATCTAAAGCAAGAACAGAATTTCTATCGCTTTTTTGGTAAGCATCTAGAAGAATTGACCTTGTTTGCACTTCAGATTCCCTGATATTAGACTTAGTCCTGTCAGCCAATGCTGCTTTTTTAGCAGCATCTCC
>JAGVIO010000215.1 GCA_020056025.1 archaeon | reverse complement strand
ACATTGATTTCATGACAAACAGGGATCTCTGCTACAAAAAACTTGCTGTTGCGCTGAAGAACCAGAGCATCTGCGAAAAGATGCATTACATCCAAATAAAGGAAATATGCATAAACAGGACAGAAGGCTATGCAAATCCTGAAAAGATAAATTGATAAATTTTTCTTAGATTTGCATTTATTCTTAAATTTTCTTTATCTGTTTCAGAAGACATCAAAATGCAATTTCTTGCCTTAAAATCGCCACTGTTATACACGAATTCTATGGTATATAAGCCTTTCTGTGCGAAAATACTAACATTTATAAATGAGTAGTTATTTCTAAATTTTGAAATGGGACAACAGGAAATCTATGATTTTTTAAGGGACAATAAGATCAAGTGGTTCACTTCAAAAGACATCAGCGACGGGCTTGACGTGTCAATCGGCTCTGTCACAAACTGCCTGAGAAAGTTAAGGGAGAGCAGGGCTGTGCAATATAAGGAATCAGGCCACAGAAACCAGTTCCAGTACAAATATAAAAGATAGATGAAAAGCATCAAAATATTCTCAGTATTCTTCATTATTTTGCTGATAGCAAACATAATCTTATTTTCTACAAAAATAATAAATGCATTTGCTTTCTGGGCAATAATAGGAGCAAGCGCACTGTTTGTCTACTTCGGCATGCCGTATATGAAAGAAGAAAACAAATAAGGAATAGGCTTTAAATCAGGCAAAGATAAAGAATTTCTTTTCATAGCCAGCCAAAAGATTGCTCATAAAG
Organism: archaeon; assembly: GCA_020056025.1. Lineage (GTDB taxonomy): Archaea > Nanobdellota > Nanobdellia > Woesearchaeales > WJKL01 > JAGVIO01. The sequence continues at coordinate 5,148 of JAGVIO010000215.1, read as the reverse complement.
CAGATGTTGGCTGGGTAGATGGTGGAACAGAAAAATGAATTAACCTCGCCCACATTCGTCCTGCAGCAGAATCAGGGCGAGCAATAAAGTTTCCATTAGCAACATTTTTATATTCTTGAAATTTATTCAATTGCAAAAGAGGCTTTATGAAAAACTTAGATATTGCTGCGATGTTCTATGAAATAGCAGACATATTAGATATACAGGATGTCAAATGGAAGCCAAGGGCATACAGGCAGGCTGCAAGGGCAATCGAGACTCTTTCTGTTCCAATTGAAGACATCTACAAAAAAGGCGGATTGAAAGCAATTGAAGAACTGCCTGGTGTCGGAGAAGGTATTGGAAAAAAGATTGAAGAATACATAAAGACAGGAAAGATGAAGAAATATGAAGAAGTCAAGGCATCTGTCCCTCCTCATATCTCGCTGATGATGAAGATTCCTGGAATCGGCCCGAAGAAAGTCAAGAAGCTGAACAAAGAGCTGAACATCAAAAGCACAGAGGATCTTGAAAAAGCAGCCAAACAGCACAGGATTGCAGATATTCCTGGCTTTGGGGAAAAGTCAGAGAGAGAAATTCTTGAAGGCATAGAATTGGTAAGGCAAACAAAAGAAAGGATTCCGCTGAAGAAAGCAGAAGCTGCTGCTAAAAAAATAATTGATTCGCTGAAAGTTTTGAAAGAAGTCCAGAATATCTCTGCTGCAGGATCGCTGAGAAGAAAAAAAGAGACAGTGGGAGACATTGACATACTTATTGCATCTGAAAAGCCTGAGAAGGTCATTGATGCATTTACCGGAATGAAATCTGTAAAAAAAGTGCTTGGCAAAGGCCAGACAAAAGCTTCTGTTATTTTGAAAAACGGAATCCAGTCTGACCTGAGGGTTTTAAAGCCAGAATCATGGGGCTCTGGATTATTATATTTCACTGGCTCAAAGAATTATAATATAGAGATGAGAAAGATTGCAATCAAAAAAGGCATGAGGCTTTCTGAATACGGCCTGTTTGACAAGCAGACAGGAAAGATGATTGCAGGAAAGACAGAGGAAGAAGTGTGCAAAAAGCTTGGTGTGAAATGGGTAAGGCCTGAAGAAAGGGAAATGTGAAAATAGGTTTTGCTGCAAAGAGCCATGAAATGAAAGAAATATGGCACTCTTTTTTAAGAACATTTAAAAATAATGGTCTCTTTCTAAAATGATATTATGAAACTAGCTATAATTTTAGCAATTCTCCTGATACTTACCGGAGGATGCTCAACAGTGCAACCATCAGGAACAATAAAGACAGCCATATCAGGAACACAAGAGCTGGTGCTTAATGAACAAGACCTTCAGCAAATTGGGATGGTGAATGACTTTAATGAACAAGACCTTCAGCAGCTTGGAATAACGAGCAATGGAACTAATTGCTGGACAGATGAGGAATATACAAATATTGTAGATTCATCACTGGGGCAGTATAGTATCTGTAGCTACATCATTAACAGCTTGAATGATACCCAGGTAATAATTGAATTGCAGAAATTTGCAAATTACGAAGCCCTAAATGGCTCATACCAATATGGTTCACTGCACTACTATAGTATTGAAGGGCTTATAAGTGAGAATGATTATGGAGATCAGAGCAGATTTCGTGTTAACAATGTGAATGATTATGGCGGCCAGTACAATGATCCAAATGTTTACTATTATCATCTTTGGATTTGCAAAAAGGAATACCTCATTCACATTACTTCTAAAGGAAGCAGCAAGGAAGCTAAAGAGTATATTGCAAAAATAGGGCAGCGGATCTTGTCAAAATTTGAATAATGCATATTATCCTAATCCAGGCCCAAAATTGAATATATTATTTTGAATATAATCTTATTGAAAAAACAAAAGGTTTATGCAGCAAAAAGGTATTGTCTATATCGCGGCAATTCAATCTTTTTTCTTGCTTTCTGCAAGCTTGCCTGCCAGAATTTTTTATTTTTGTGCCTTGAAGAAAGTACAAGTTCCTTAATGCCATGAGGCAATTGTTTATCTTGCCATTTTCTTTCTGCATCAATTGACTTGCCTTGGCTTGCAAGAGCTTTGAGCGCATACTCTGCTGCTCCAGGGGCATGGTCAGCCATATGTGCAGTCGCAACAGCATGACCAACAGCACGGGCAATCGATATTGAGGCAGGATTTTGATTTTCGTTTGCAACTGCAATCGCGCCAAAAGCAGCATTTCGCGCATCACCTACTGACGCATTGCCCCTTTCCCATTCTTTGGCTACCTTGAGCGCATATTCTAATCTCTTGTCAATATTTTCACCAAATAGAGGCAATACGTGCCTGGCACAGTCACAAGCCCATTTGATTAATTGCCTATGCTGCTCTTTTTTCAATGGTCCGCCCCGATGTTCTGCTACAAATCGCCTGTCTCGCATTTCTATAAATCAAAGTTATACTAATTATATAAAGTTTCCTGTAATATTTGAATTGTTTTTCCTAAAACTCATCCCTATCTCTCAGGAATTCAACAAATCCTTCCGGAAGAACTATTTTTCCATTCTCAAGAACATATCTGTATGGAAGTATCACTGACTCTCCTTCTGCGACATCAAGCTCTATCCCATCTTTGAATTTTATCTTTCTCAGAGGAATGCCATCAACAATCTTCTTTGCGACATAGACTGCTGTGTCTGTTGACATCTGCCTGTCTCCCAGATTTCTTGAATCTGCATCAATCTTTGAAGTGAGCTCTGGCTTTGTCCTTTTCCTGGGCGGATGGTCTCCGAGAATGCCTCCGAAGATTAGATATTCAAACTCCTCGCTGTCTTCCGGGTGCAAAGCGAGCATTGCCTCTGGATCCAATACGCATGCTTTCTGCAGTTTCATCCCAGAAACAGACTCTTTATGGATCTCTCCGAGCTCTTCTATCTTTTCATTTCCTTTCTTAACGTTTGTTATTATAAGATTTTCTTTTCCGACAATCTGCGAGATATGCCTGTACTCAATAACGCACCAGTCAAACATCTCTGGCTCAAGATGCTCAATGATATATTTCATAAGAAATCACTTATTTTATTATTCCGTATCCGATGAGCCTGAACCTTGTGCCAATCCTTCTTGAGATAGTTACCCTGCTGCCTTTCTTTGCACAGACAGGCAGTTTTAATTTGCAGCTGAATGCGTCCTTCTTAAGATTGCTGACAACTCCAACTGTTGCAGAAGAATTCACAATGAGCATCAGCGGCTCAAGCATCTTTATCGGCTCAACCTTAAGGTCTTCTTTTGTTCCGACAACCCTCTCGAGCAGATGTATCTCGAGGTCCAATGAATACAGGACAGGAGGCAGCTTGTCAGGCAATCCGACTACAGAGCCTGCCAATGAGTCTGATTTGACCATTGCAGGGTCCAATGAGGTCAGTACGCCTAAAGTTCCGCCAGGAGCAACCTCATCAACGTCAGAGCCGCCGTATTTCAATGAAATTATTTTTGTTGACACAGGCTTCCACACTTTCTGGTTTTTCTCCTCAACCATCCTTCCAGGCCTTATCTCTATCTCATCGCCTTTTTTCAGTATGCCCTGCGCCATTGCGCCGCCAAGAACACCGCCGACCATTTTCTTCGGCTCTGATCCTGGCTTGTTGATGTCAAAGCTTCTTGCAACAAACATTATAGGGTCAAGGTTAATGTCCCTTTTAGGAGTTGGTATTGCCTGCTCAATTGTCTCAACAAGGACATCGATGTTGACATTCTGCTGGGCAGACACAGGGACTATAGGAGCATTTTCATAAGGAGTTCCTTTGATGAAATTCTTTATCTGATTATAGCTTTTCATGGCATCTTCCTGGCTGACTGTGTCTATCTTGTTCTGCACAATGACAATGTTCTTTATTCCGGATATCTGCAATGCCATAAGATGCTCTCTTGTCTGGGGCTGAGGGCATTCCTCATTTGCAGCTATCAGCAGCAAGGCTCCGTCAATGATTGCAGCTCCTGAAAGCATTGTTGCCATCAGGCTTTCATGCCCGGGTGCATCAACAAGGCTTATCTTCCTTATTGCGTCAGAATCTCCGCCGCAGACGCATTTCCTGTTTACAGAATATTTTCCGCACTTTTTGCATTTATAGGCAATGAAATCAGCATAACCAAGCTTGATCGTGATTCCTCTCTTTATTTCTTCAGAATGTGTGTCTGCCCATTTGCCTGACAATGCTCTCACTAAGGTAGTTTTTCCGTGGTCAACATGGCCGACTGTGCCAATGCTGATTTCAGGTATCATCAATTTTTCAGATTTTGCCAATTTCTCACCATAATATAACTGCAAGCAGGATGAATATAGTGCCTAATGCCATGCTTCCGTAAGCAATCATCTCCTGTGCTGATAGGTTTTGTATTGTCTGCGGAAGATTCTGCAATGTTCTTGGCAATGCCCTGATCCTTACTGTGATTTTTGCCAACTGTTCGTTAAAGCTTGCCATCTTACTTAGCTGCCTTAGGCTCTCCTGCAATAGGCTGCGCGCCGTATTTTGTTATTTTCAGATTTATCTGCGCTGTCTTCTCATGGACAGATTCTCCTGCAACTGTCTTTCTTATTCGTATCCCTCTCTTGTCAAGCCTGCAGCCGACTGATTTTCCTGCCAATATTTTCTTTCTTGCCAGGTTAATGCCTTTTCGCATCGGAAATCCGCAGTAATCAGAGCCGCCTGTGATCTGGAACTCATAGCCTGCAAGGCCTAAAGAACCGCCATCTACTGATTCGCCGATCTTTTTTCCGATAAGGCCGGATGCCATATCCTCTGCTATTGTCTTCTGCGCTGACTTTCCTGTCTTAGGGTCTCCTATCACCAGTTTGAATTCAACCATCTTGTTCACCATTCCCGAGCTTCTAGCTGAGCTCAGCGTAAGAATAGAGGAGAAAAACAGCTATTTATTTATAAAGGTTTGCCTAAAAATAGATGGCAATGCTCTTGGGCGAAAGGCGTATAACATCGATTATACATAATATTACTTGTTTTATCCGTAAACTCATAGCAAACTTTTCTTTTAGAAAAAGAAAAAGTTTGACAAAAGAAAACTACTAAATCTTATGCTGTCTCTTATTATTCTAATGTCGTATCCTGTAATTATTTCCCTTCGATACCTTTAATTCATTTTTCATTTATTAAACCTCCGCTTT
>JAGVIO010000193.1 GCA_020056025.1 archaeon | reverse complement strand
GAGAGAAGCAAAAAAAGAACAACTAAAAAACGAGGGCTTAATATGACTTGGCAAATAAAGCAGTTCGGGCAAAAACCGCATTTAAACAATCCAGTATTGATAGAAGGACTGCCTGGAATAGGCAATGTAGGCAAAGTTGTTGCAGATTTCATGGTAGATGATCTGAAAGCAGTCAAACTGTATGAATTTTTTTCATACACTTTTCCGCATTCTGTTTTTGTGAATGACAAGAACCTTGTAGAGCTGCCTGTCATAGAGCTGTATTACAAGAAGATGAAGAAAGGCTCTGACCTGCTTTTTTTGGTCGGAGATGTGCAGCCGATTGATGAGGTTTCATGCTATGAGTTCTGCGAAAAAGTGATTGACCTGTTCCTGGAATACGGCGGAAAAGAGATTGTAACTTTAGGCGGCATTGGCCTCCAGTCTGTCCCGAAAAAGCCAAGAGTATTCTGCACAGCAAACACAAAGAGCATCGTGAAAGAATACAAGGAAGGGACTGATCTTAATGAAAAGCTTTATGGCATTGTAGGGCCTATTGTCGGAGTTTCCGGCTTGCTATTGGGCCTGTCAGGCAAAAGAAACATCCCTGCAATTGCGCTATTGGCAGAGACATACGGGCATCCGATGTATCTTGGCGTAAAAGGAGCAAGAGAGATACTAAAGATACTTACAAAGAAGCTGAAGATAAAGGTTAATCTGCAGGATCTTGAAAAGGAAATCAAAGAGCTTGAAGCAGAGATAATGAAAAGGACAGAAGACCTTTCTGAAGTCTCCAAGCAGACTGCTATCAAGAAGCTCAAAGGAAAGCTTGGAAAAGAAGAGACTAGTTATATAGGATAAAGAAGCAGATAATTCAAAAAAAGATGGTGTTAGAACAACTTTATTCGTCTAAGTGGATAGAGCAGAAATGCAGATATGCATTCCTGATGGGGCTGACTTATTCTATAGTAGGCATTGCTTCTGCATTATTGCTGTTTCCAAAAGATCCAGGGCTTGCTGCAATCGCATTCACTTCATTGTTGATAGTTCCTAGCCTTAACAAGATAATGTCAATTGAGCAGAAGCAGGCTGCTGCAGAGGAATTTTCTGTGTTTAAAGTATTTACTTATCATTCTGATGTTTTCAAGGTTTATCTGTTCTTGTTTTTTGGCATAATGGCATCATTTGCTTTTTTCTCTTTGGCATGGCCGTCTATGGTGACTTCAAAGATATTCGAGCAGCAGGTTAATGTGCTAGGAGCTGCCGGACAGGCTTATTACTCTTCCGGGGTTTTTGGATCATTGCTTGTCAATAACCTGAAAGTGCTTGTGTTTTGCCTTATCGCATCGCTTGTTTATGGCGCAGGCTCGATATTTGTCATAACATGGACTGCCTCTGTCTGGGGAACTGTGTTTGCGATTGTTGCAAATAACAGCGCGCATATCGCAGGGCAGAATCCTGTTGTCTATTTCCTGCTGACAATGCTTGCTGTGTTTCCGCATATGTTCCTGGAAGCTGCTGCTTATTTCATAGGATCCATATCCGGCGGGATTGTAAGCAAAGCTGTTGTAAAGGAAAAGGCATTTTCAGAAAGGTTCAACAAGACAATATCAGACGGATTGGTCATGTTTGTTGTTGCACTGATAATATTGGTAATTGCTGTTTATATTGAAGCAAATTTTGCAGGAAAGTTCGTAGGGCTGTTTGGGCTGAGATAAATGGGCTGAAAAAAGCCAATGAAAAGATATTTTTAGGTTGTCCTGAAACTGAATTGAAACTAATCTGTATTTTTAACCCTAGACTTTTGCGTTTCTTCTCTGTAACACCCCTTTAATTTTTGATATATATTCTGCAGTACCGAAAAGTTTAAATACTTAAGATATCTATAGATATCTTAAATGAGAAAAATAGAGTTGAAAAACGACGCTTTGACGTTGGAAGAAAAAGGAATACTTGGATTTATTGAAAAAACAGTTACTCCTTTTGGCACCAGCGCCAAAGTTGACTGCCCTAGAAGATTTGTTGGTAAAAGAGCCTACCTCATTATTTGCAAGAAATAAAGAGGAAAATCATGGCATTACCAATCAAGGAAGTTCCAAGTAGATTAAAGACTCTTCTTTCATTCTACAAAAAGAATTTTACACGACCACAATATAAAAATTTTAAAGACATTATTACAGGTCTTATTGTTTCTGACAATAAGACTGTTCAAGAAATTGCTGATTGTTTTGGAAGAGTAGATCAAAGCAGTTTGAATCGTTTTCTTACATATTCTGATTGGGATTCGAAAAAAATTAATGACAAACGCATTTCTCAGATCAAGAAATATAACAAACTTGGAAAAGGAATTTTAATTTGTGATCCAACCTTTTTGCATAAATTTGGAAAGGAGATAGAATATGCAAATTATCATTATAGTGGCATGACTAAAAAAGAAGAATGGGGTCATTTTCTCGTCAATAGTTTTTTTACAGATGGTAAAAATGAGTTTCCTGTTTGTGCTGATTTTTATCTTAGAGAAGAGGATGCTGATGAACAGCATCCTTTCAAAACAGTTAGAGAAATTTGTCTTGCACAACTTGATTATGCTCTTAAAAAGTTACCGATTTGGCTTTTTATTGCTGATGCTGGATTGTATGCTGATTTTCTTATTCAAGAACTTCGCTCAAAAGGACTAAAATATATTATTGGTGCAAGAATTACAAACAAAATTAGCATAAATAAAGGAAAGCGAATCAGTGTTGAGGAATACCTCAATACTCTCACAGACAACGATTTCAAACCATACTTTATTGATGGGGAAACTTATTTTTTGCATACTATTGAAATAAATGAAAGACATGTGGGAAAAGAAAAATTACTAATCTCCTATAAAAAAGGAGATGAAGAAAATATAAGAATAAATGTATCTAATCTTATGCAACATAGCGACGAAAAAATAATGAATCTGCTTTTACAAAGATGGAAAATTGAGACATGGCATCGGGATGCAAAACAACATTTAGG
>JAGVIO010000113.1 GCA_020056025.1 archaeon | reverse complement strand
GAAGATAAAATCAAATAAATTAGTCGGAGAAGACATACTTGCCTTAGACATGCTGCTCCATTCAGATGAAGGTACAGAAGAAGGCTTGATTGAAGATCTTGTTGATAAATACAAGGGCGAAAGGGATATACTTCAGAATGCAGGCCTTATCCCAAGGACACCTCAGCCAAGAAAAAGGAAAGTTTCTATTTACGATTTAGTTGATGCTCTGCAGAAAGCGATTGAAGTCAAGAAAAGAAGAGTGCTGAGAGATGTTCCGACAATGGATTTATCCCTTCCTGAAAAGAAAGTGGATCTCTCCAAGCTCATAACAGGCGTGTTTGGCAGGGTCAAGCTCTTTTTCCTGAAACATGGCAAAAAGCGCCTTACATTCTCAGAGCTTGTCCAGGACAGCTCGAAGGACAGCAAGGTATTTACCTTCATACCTTTATTGCATCTGACAAACCAGAGGAAATTGGACATGCACCAGTACGAGCACTTTGGGGAGATAGAGATTGAGCTTCTGAGAGCAGCACAGAAACAGGAGCTTGACAAAGAACTCTTTTAAAATAGTAAGCGACAGAATAATTAGCTTAGTCAATTAGTCGCTTACTATCTCAGAAGGCGACACTATTTAGGATTAATTTTTGTCGCCTTCTAAAAAAGCACAACTTTTATAAAGCCCCCCTATTTCACAGCAGGATATTCAGAGGCATAAAAATGTTCTACAAATCCGAAATCAAGGACTTCATACGAATTCCTCCAGACCTCTTTAACATTCCGATAGAAGAGGCTATAATAAAGAGAGTCAGGGCAGATTATGATAATTTCATTTCAAAAGACTTAGGCATTGTTATTGAAGTGAGCAAGGTGAAGGATATCGGAGAAGGCATAATCATAGCAGGAGACGGAGCTGCTTATTATGAGACAAAATTTGAATTGCTTACATTCAAGCCAGAGCTGCACGAAGTAATGCTTGGAAAAATCAAGGATATAGCTGATTTCGGCGCATTCATCACATTAGGCCCTATCGAAGGCATGGTCCATATCTCACAGACAATGGATGACTTTGTCTCATTTGCAAAAGACAAGACTCTTGCAGGCAAGGACTCAAAAAGAAGCCTGAGAGTAGGAGACAAATGCAAGGCAAAGATAATCGCAGTCAGCTTCAAAGACACAACCAATCCTAAGCTAGGCCTTACAATGAGGCAGCAGAGCCTAGGCAAGCTTGAATGGATAAAAGAAGGCCCTGCTGTAAAATCAGCTCCTAACAAAGAAGAAAGAAAGAAAGAGAAAAAGCAAGAGAAGAATTGATTGTCATGGCAAAGAAAAAAGTCTGCAAGAAATGCAAGATGTTTTACGAAGGCTCAGAATGCCCTGGCTGCCATTCAAACCAATTTTCAACAAACTGGCAGGGCAGGATAAATATCATTGATCCTGAAAAGTCAGACATTGCCAAGAAGATAGGCATAACAAAAAAAGGCGAATACGCCATAAAGGTCAGATAAAAATGGAATTCAAAATCACAGAACAGAAAGAGCATCCTTTGCTTTCGAGAAAAGAATTGGTCATCGAGCTTGCATTTGACAAGGCAACACCTTCAAACCAAGAGCTTAAGAAATTAGTGGCAAGCAATACAAAAGCAGATGAGAATGCAATTGTAGTCAAGCAGATAAAATCAGAATTTGGCGCAAGGAATGCCAAAGCAATTGTTTACATTTACAAGTCAAAAGAAGACAAAGCAAAGATGGAGAACACAACAAAGAAACAGAGAGCTGCTTCAAAGAAAGCATGGATAGATTCAAAGAAAAAAAAGCCAGCAGAAGGAGCAGAAGCAAAGCCAGAGGGTGCTGAATAATGGCAGAAGCAAAATCAGCAGCTCCGAAGAAGAATCCAAGATCTCACAAGAGATACGAGATCAAAGGCGAAGTTTTGACAAGAAAGAACAAGTCCTGCCCAAAATGCGGAAAAGGATTTTTGCTGGCAAACCACAAGGACAGATTGTCTTGCGGAAGATGTCATTATACTGAATTCACAGGAAAGAAAGAAGTGAAGAAGTAAATTCTTTGTTTTTAATTGTTTAGCTTAACTTTTTCAACAACCTTTTTATACCTCTTTAATTTCCAAAGATATAAGGGGAAATAAATGAAAATATTCTCAGATCTGCATCTGCATTCGAAATATTCAAGGGCAACATCAAAGAACTTAGACATCGCTAACTTGGAAAAATGGGCAAAAGTAAAAGGCCTTAATCTTCTTGGAACAGGAGACTTTACTCATCCTAAATGGATTCAGGAACTGAAGGCAAACCTCAAAGATGACGGAACAGGAATCCTGAAATCAAAAGAAGGAATGAATTTTGTGATGCAGACAGAGGTTTCTTTGATATACACAGACATGGGCAAAGGAAGAAGAGTGCATAACATTATACTTGCTCCAAGCATGGAAATAGCCAATCAAGTAACAGAATATTTCAAATCAAAAGGAAGAGTGGATTATGACGGAAGGCCTATATTCAAGATTCCATGCCATGAAATGACAGAATCAATGATGAAAATCAGCAAAGACATTGAAGTCATTCCAGCGCATATCTGGACACCTTGGTTTAGTCTTTTCGGCTCAATGTCAGGCTATAATTCAATCAAAGACTGCTTCAAAGACCAGCTGAAAAACATCCATGCTTTGGAGACAGGATTAAGCAGCAATCCTGCAATGAACTGGAGATTATCGCAATTGGATGATTTTGCGTTAGTCTCATTTTCAGATTCGCATTCTTCCTGGCCATGGCGCATTGGAAGAGAATCAGCAATATTTGACCTAAAAGATTTAACATATAATAATCTCATAAAAGCAATAAGGACAAAAGAAGGATTATTGGGAACAGTTGAAGTTGATCCTGCATACGGCAAATACCATGAAGACGGCCACAGGAACTGCAATGTTTGTTTGACACCAAAAGAATCAATCAAATTAAACAACATCTGCCCTAAATGTGGAAAACCATTGACAATCGGCGTGCATCATAGGATAGAAGAGCTTGCAGACAGGCCAGAAGGTTTTAAGCCCAAAAATGCAAAGCCATTCTACAGTCTTATACCCTTGTCAGAGCTGATTGCAGCAAGATTAGGTTCGCCTGTTGCATCAAAGAAAGTATGGGCAGAATACAATAAGCTTTTGGCTGCATTCAGCAATGAGTTTAATATCCTGATTGATGTTCCTGAATCAGAATTAAAGAAACACGTTGACGAAAAGATTGCAGAATACATCTTGAAAAACAGGAATGGCCAGGTCAAGCTTAAGCCAGGCTATGACGGTGAATATGGAATTCCAATATTCGATGACAAAGAAGTAAGAATCTTTGAAGAAGAAAAAGAAAAACAAGCAGAAGAGATAGAAAAAAAGCCAAAGAAAAGGCAGGCAGGCCTTGGAGAATTCTTGTAAAATGGAAGAAAACAAAGAATGCAAGGAATGCGAAATCGAGCCTGATTTGGAAGAATCCGGCGCAGAAGAGCTGAAAAACGAGCTTGAAAGGCTGAAAGAGCATTATGCAGAAGAATTGCACAGGCGGGACAAAGAAATAAAAGAGCTGAAAGAGCAGAACATAGTCATAATGAAGTCTGCATTAAAGCAGTCAGAAAAGATAAATGAGCTGACAGAAAAGCTCAGGCAGTTTGACAAAAAGAAAAAATTATAGAACACCTTCTAGGTATATAGTGTATATATACCTTAAAGATAAAATATATAAACCCCCTGCATTGTGCTTTAGATTATGAAACGCAGCAAAGCTGTTGAAAAGGAAAAAAACTTCTTCTTGGAGAATGGCGAAGACGAAGCACCGTTAAAAAAGTTTTCAGAGAGCGAAGATGTTGACCAGTATGGCGAAGATCTTGACTCTGATGAGATAGACGCAGCAGAAGAAGGTTTTTGGAGAGGCCACGATTCAGCTTACGATAGCGAATAAGTGATAGCAGCCTCCTGTTTTTCTTTAGGGGTAACCTTCGCAGTTTGAATACATACTTTTTTATATTTCTACAAGTTCTTGTATGCAATGGCTGAAAAATTAGTTCCTGACTACAAGAATGGAAGCATTGTTAATTTGATGAGCTCGATTGCAAAATCCTTTGGCTCTAAATCAGATTACAAGCCGCTCAAAAATTTTGATTTGAATCTTCTTAAGTCAAAGAACATTGTTCTTATGGTTTTTGACGGCATGGGCTATGAATTTCTTAAGAAGCATGGTAAAGGCACTGTGCTGGATCAAAATCTTAAATGCAAAATCACTTCTGTATTTCCGCCTACAACAGCAGCTGCGATAACAACTTTTCTCACAGGAAAATCCCCCAAAGAACACGGGCTAGTTAGTTGGTTTATTTATTTGAGGGAATTAGGAAGGATATCTGCAATCCTGCCATTTGTCGAAAGGGGATCAGGCTTGCCTTTGCAGAATTTTATTGACCCAAAAGAGATATTTGATTTTAAGCCGTTTTCCAACAAAATCAAAGCACCTTGTTACGCAATAAATAAAAGCGAGCTTCGCGATACGATATATACAAAAGCAACAACAGGAAAATCAAAAAGGCTCGGCTACAGCAATCTTGATGGCTGTTTCAGGCAGATTAAAAAATGCATAAACTCAAACAACAAAAGAAAATTTATCTACGCATATTGGCCAGGTATAGACTCTCTTTCGCATCATTATGGTACAGAGCACAACAAGACATTAAAGCATTTCAGGGAAATATGCAGAAAAGCTGAGAAATTTATCAGATCACTTAAAGATTCAGATACAACCTTGATAATAACAGCAGACCACGGCCTTTCAAATATCAGCAAGGAAGCTGAAAGGATAGGATTGGACAATCATCCTAAGCTTAAAGAAATGCTTACTCTTCCGCTCAGCGGCGATGCTAGGACAATCTATTGTTATGTAAGATCCTCAAGAGCAAAAGATTTTGAGAATTATATTAAAAAGAAATTCAAAGGAAAAATTAAACTGTACAAGAGCGATGAATTGGTTAAAAAAGGATATTTTGGGATAGGGAAAGAGCATAAATCCCTTAGAAGCAGGATTGGAGATTATATCCTGCTCTGCGAAAAGAATTATGTTTTTTATGACAGGGTGCCTGGCGAAGAGAAAAAGAAACACCATGTTGGCAACCATGCAGGCCTTTCAAAGGAAGAGCTTTATGTTCCGTTGATAGTTGTTAAGACAAAATCTTAGAAACATTTATAATATTCTTCTTTCAATTCTATTGTT